>CABRLT010000293.1 GCA_902471785.1 uncultured Collinsella sp. | reverse complement strand
CGTGCCGCCTGGTCGCATCCCAGCTGCGTGAGCGGCGAGTCACTCCAACCCTGAATAATGCGCTTAAGGTTGAATATTGTCTGCCCATGACGAACCAGATACAGGTCTTTATTCATAGGGGTCCTTTCGTTCGTTACCAATCAAGGAGCGAAAACGCACCGTCGCAATAGCCAAAATGAAGCACGGCACCGTTGTCGGGTAGCTCCCCCTCGCCAGTCACATACTCAAGAAACTCCTGGCAGGCTGAGCCGTGGGAAATCGCCAGCACGCAGTCGTGCTGCGGCCTGGCCATGATGCGGGACAGCGCCGCGACCATGCGCGACTGAAGCTCACTTTCCGACTCGCCACCAAAGGCCACCGGATAATCGCCCCAGGGCTGCGGCGGCATCTCGCGATTTGATGTGCCCTCCAGCGAGCCAAAATGCCACTCACGCAGGTCATCGACCAGCTCTATGGAACGGCCCTCGCCAACGATAAGCTCGGCCGTATGCCGCGCCCGGCCCAACGGCGAGGAATACACATGATCAAAGGCCACGCCACGCGCCGCAAACGCCGTACGCGCCGTCAGCGCCTGCTCGCGCCCGCGCGCCGTAAGCGGCGAATCGTGCCAGCCCTGCAAAATGCTCTGCACATTGAGCTCAGTCTGCCCATGCCGCACCAAATACAGATCTGCCACACACCCTCCCCTCGTACCACCACAAAGGGGACAGGCACCTTTGTGGTGGTTTACCGTCTGATCACGCCGCGATGACGCTCAACTACACCAGCACGTCGGCGAGCGAACGCTTGGGTACGTGGTGCACCTGCGCCTCGTCGCGCCAATAATTGATGGAGCCGTCGGGGTTGGAATCGATCGCATCGATCACCTGCGTCTCGGCCGGAACGCCAAGCGCCATGATCAGCTTGAGCTCATACCTGTCGTTATCGAGCCCCATGGCATCGATCGCGTGGGGCGTAAAGGCCTTGAACATGCAGGCTGCCACCTCGGGCGTGGCGCTGCGGGCGGCGAGCATCATCGTCTGCGCGGCAATGCCCGTGTCGACCTCGGTAATGGGAGCGGCGGGCTTGCCCGGAACGGCGCGCTCGGCAAGAATCGCGATGTAGCCGGTCGGGCGCTCACCCTCGGCAGGACCCGGCCAGTCCTTAAGCGCGCCGGCCCATGCAAGCTCGTCAAACACGTGAGCGCAGTCCTCTGCACCGCTTACCACATGAAAACGCAGACGCTGAGCATTGGCGCCGCAGGGAGCCAGGTGCGCCAGTTCCGCCAGCTCGAGCAAAAACTCGCGCGGCACGCGCATGGACTCGTCAAAACGGCGGCACGTACGGGCACGACGGACCAGCGCATCAAACGCTTCCAAGCCGAGCTTTTCGCAACCCTGCTTTGCCATCGATTCGACACTCGACGGTGCCTCGGGAACTGCTTCGTTCATAGGGAACCCCCAATACAAGCCAATTGTCCTTAGGAAAATCTAACCTAAAACGTAGGCAATAACGAACAGGGCTGCAATATTCTACACCTGTTGAATAGAAAATCGCGACGTGGGGAACAACGGAAACAATTCGGGACCTTTTGGTTACGTTTCGCCCTCCCCGACCCATACGCCAGCGCCTTTAGGCGATACTGGTTGTAACGATCAAGACTTACGCCGCACGGAAAGGAGACATTATGGGCATCTTTAAGAACGATGACCAAAAATCGAGCCAGTTTGGATTTGACGAGAGAAGCATGGCGGGCAAAGCCGTCAAGGCCGTACGCTGGATTTACGCCATCACGGGCGTCTTAGCGCTCGTCGCCGGCATCGCACTGCTGTTTGCGCCCGCCAAGTCCCTCGTCTTCTTAACGACCGTCTTGGGCTTCTACTTTGTGATCACGGCCGCGATCAGGCTGTTTACCGCTGTTTTCGAGCCACTGCTGCCCACCGGCTGGCGCGTGACGAGCATCATCTCCAACCTACTCATTATCTTGGGCGGCGTCATAATCCTGCGCAACCAGGCCTTCTCGACCGCGACGCTCACCACGATGGTGGTTATCGTGGCCGGCTTTGGCTGGATTGTCGAAGGTGTCATGTCCATTCTGGAGTCCGAGCTTTCGTCCAACCGTGCCCTCGCCATCCTGAGCGGTGCACTCTCCATCATCGCCGGCATGTTCGTGTTTATCTATCCGCTGTGGTCGGCCAAGATGCTCGTCATCTTTAGCGGCGCCGCGCTGCTGGTGTTTGGCGTAACGCTGATTGTTCGTGCTATTCAATTTGGCAAACTGGTGCACTAGATGCCGCGAACGCTCTTTATTGATGCCGACGCCTGCCCGGTCACGCGCGAGTCGATTGACTGCGCGCGGCGGGCGG
>CABRLT010000292.1 GCA_902471785.1 uncultured Collinsella sp. | reverse complement strand
CGCGCACGACGCCCGAGCAGTTGTTGAGGATGTGCATAAAGGCTTCGTACTCGCCATGCACGTCGCTCATAAAATGCTCAGTGCCCTTTGGCAGGTTGAGGATGGCCGAGAGGTTGATGATCTCGGTAAACGCGGATTGCTCGGTGGGAAACTGTCTCGACAGCAGGCGCAGATACTTGAAGTCTTGCGGATTGCGATCGAATGCGACCATGAAACACCTTCCGGTAGGGCTGGTAAAACTGATAAACAGCGTCAAACGTTTATCAGTATGCGCCGGCTTTGTTTCGATTTTGCGCCGGCGGCTGAATTGTCGGCTGAACGGTTTGGTAAATCGATTTAGTTGAGGTAGATATGGTGGTTGAGTGGAGTCGAAGCGGGTGATTTTGCCCACGTTGGCCCATGGCGCGGATGGAGATATTCATGATAAAGATATTCAATACAAATGGTTCGCATTGGTAAATAGTGGACATTTGTATCGTATTTAGGCTTGCTGTGCGATAATTTGCACAGCAATACTTAAGGAGCCTCATATGAGTGATTTTGTCCTGACTTGTGAATCCGCCGCCGATCGAACTCGGAAGTTCTTTGAATCGCGCAATATCCCTGTCGTGTGTTTTCATTACGAGATCGACGATGTTGTCTATACGGACGATCTGTATCAGTCGATTACGCCGGACGAGTTTTTTGCCCAGATATCCGCGGGCGCCATGCCCAAGACGTCTCAGTTGAGCGTGGGTGAGTACGAGGAGTTTTGGGAGCCGCTTGTTGCCGAGGGCAAAGACGTGCTGCACCTGACGTTGTCGTCGGGTATTTCGGGCACGTATGGATCGGCCTGCGTTGCGGCACAGATGCTCGCGGATCGCTATCCTCAGGGCGGCAAGGTGCGTGTCATCGATTCGCTGGCGGCGTCTTCGGGCTTTGGCCTGTTGCTGGAATATGCCGCCGACGTGCGCGATAGCGGCGCTTCGCTCGACGAGACGGCCGCTTGGATCGAGGAGCATAAGCTCAACCTTCACCACTGGTTCTTCTCGACCGATCTGTCGAGCTACCTGCGCGGCGGTCGCATTTCGGCTGCGAGCGCGATTATCGGCACAGCGCTTAAGATTTGCCCGCTTATGACGGTTGATTGCGAAGGTGGGCTGTCGCCACGTGAGAAGATTCGCACTAAGAAGCGCGCGATTTCCGAGATGGCTAAGACCATGATGGCTCACGTGCAGGACGGTGCGGATTATTCGGGTAAGTGCATCATGTCACACTCGGCGTGCCGCGAGGATGCCGAGGCAGTTGCGGCGCTGATTGAGGAACAGGTTCCGCAGCTTAAAGGCAAGATTGAGATTAATAACATCGGTACTCTGATTGGCTCGCATACCGGACCTGGTACGGTGGCGCTCTTCTTTATGGGCGACAAGCGCGTGGATTAATTTGCCCCATCACGTCGCTGCATGATTGCTCAAACGATAACGGCCCGCCTCACGTTTGTGGGGCGGGCCTTGCTCTTGCGGTTAGCGTTTCTTTCCGCGGAAGAAGAAGCCGTGCAGCGAGGGCTTGAGTCCACGGTTGGCGCGACGCTCCTCGATATGATCGTGGATCGAAGCGACGCGCTCGATGACTTCGTCGGGAATCGGCACGTCGGGATTCATGTTCTCGACCTGGCTGACCTCGGCGGCGGCGACCTGGTCGATAATGGGCACATCGTCGTGCGAGATGACGGGCGTGGCGTCTTCTTTCATCTTGCGGTAGCGCTGCATCATGTCGGTCTGTAGCTGCTGGGCCGAAGGCGGCGTCCAGATGATGGCGTTGGCGCCGGCGGCGATGGTTTCACGGATGCTCTCGGGCGTCTTGCCGCCCGGTGCGATGAGCGGCAGGTTGGGATAGTGCTCGCGCAGCTCGCGCAGGACCTGCGGCGTGTTCTTGCCGGCCGCGATGTTGAGGATCTTGGCGCCGGCGCGCACTTTGGCATGCGCATCATCGTCGCAACGTACGACCGTGGCGATGACGGGGATGTCGGCGATGTTGGTGATGTGCTCGACCATCTCGGCAGTGGCAGGGGAGTTGACCACACAGCCCGCCGCGCCCTGCATCTCGGAGACGGCTGCCATCTGTACGGAGCGCTTACCGGTCGTAGTTCCGCCGCCCACGCCTACAAAGACCGGGCACTCGGCGACCGTCAGCAGCGCCTGCGTAATGGCGGGTTGCGGCGTAAAGGGGTAGACCGCAAACACGGCGTCGGCATTGGAGTTGCGGATGACCGCCACGTCGGTGGTGTAGATGAGCGATTTGATGCGGCGGCCAAAGAGCGTAAAGCCGCTGGCCTCCTCAATCTCATCGGGCATGCGAAGGGCCGCCTT
>CABRLT010000291.1 GCA_902471785.1 uncultured Collinsella sp. | reverse complement strand
CCGACCCTCTAAGTTGCGGTGAAATAGGGACTGAATACGCCTTCTAACAGCAAATACAATCCCTATTTCACCGCAACTTAGGAGTGGGCGCGGGCGTTGATGGCGAAGGAAATGTCGTGCTCCAAGGTCAGGGCCCGTTCGCGTTCGAGGTCTTGGGTGAGAATTGCCAGCACGTAAGGGCGCTCGGCGTAGACGATTGCGGCATCGTGCTGAGCATTCGCCAGGCTGCCCGTTTTGTGCGCGACCAAAACGCCGCCGGGAACGCCCTCGACAATACCGCGCGCGTCTTCCTGCGCCAGCAGATATCCGCGCGCTCGCTCGCACAGCTCGGGCGTCGCGATTGTCCCTGCCGCCAGCCGTTGCAACACGGCCGCAGCATCACGGGCGCTCGTATAGTTCTCGCGACCTTGTGCCTGGGCCTCGGCATCCATCATCAGGCGAGCGAGCACGGTCTGGGTCAGCCCCAATGCGGCACGCGTTTCGTTGACCGTACCCATGCCAAGCCTGCCGATAACAAGGTTCGCTGCCACGTTATCGCTCTGGGCGATCATGGCGCACAGCAGCTCGTCAATACTGTACGACACACCCGCGCTGCGCGACTGAATGTTACCGCTGCCACCCACGATATCCTGTTGCGTTACCGTTATCTGCTCGTCGAGGGACAGCTCGCCCGCCGTCACGGCCTCGAGCGCACAAGCGAGAATGGGAAGCTTGATGATGCTTGCCGCTACACGTCGCGCGTCCGGCGCCACAGCGACTTCGCCATCGAGCGACGCAAACGTTTGAGGATCAAGCGCCACAGCATAGACCGAGATAGACCCACCATACGGCTCGACAAGGGCTTCGATATCTTGCTGAAGGCCGGCAATCCAAGAAGCCCGGGAGACAGCTTCTGTCTTTTGAGCGGACGGATGATTCGCTTTTTGTTTGACAGGGACAGCGGAGCCCTCAGCCTCGTTGCGGCGCGCGGCACAACCGCCGAGACTCATCACCGAGGCAAGCGCTCCGGTCAACATCCCGGCACAAAACACTCGACGCGAGCAATCGCGCGCAGTGAGGGGTGCATCCCCCGGCGGGAACCGGAACGCCTCCACGTTTTCGCCGCCACCCCGACCTTGCTCGCCGCAGTACACAGACTCACTCCCCACCATCGCATTCTACCGAGCCGTCGATAAACGGCCGCGCCAGACACCCAGCACGCCGCACTCATTGTGACGCATGCGACAGGGCTTGCGCGACATGATCATCCTCACATAACCAGTTGGGTCGGCGCGGCCCAACCGCACCTGAACCACCTTATAATCTAGCCAACACATCGAATGGAAGGAACCATCATGCCCCGGTTTTGTACCCATTGCGGCAAGCTTCTGAATGACGACGAGCGTTTTTGCACCAGCTGCGGAACGCCGGTAACCGATGATGGCCAGGCCTCTCAATCGCAAGAGGATGCGCAGGCAGACGTGACCGTACAGTCCGCCCATCAGCCCGCGCCCGCTCCCCAACCGGAAGCTAGCGCGACGCAGCAATGGGCGACGCCAGCCGGCTCCGCGCCGCAGCAGCCCATTCCGACCGCTGCTCCGCAGGCCGTTGCTCCCGCCGCGCGCAAAAACAACAACGCTCTGTTTATCGGCATCATCGCCGTGCTGGTCGTCGTGATTATCGCGCTCGTCGCGTTCTTTATGATCAAGCCTTTCGACAAGGGCGCCGATGATACCAAGGGCACGACGATCGAGAAGGTCAAGATCGACCACGATAACGACGATGCGTCCGTCAAGGGCGACCCCAACAAGCTTGACGATGATGATGACGATGACGTCCACGATGCCGCCACCATCAGCGAGCAGAACGTCTACGACCAGCTGAGCTCCTACTACAGCAGGCTCTCCGATCTTGATCAGCAGGTTCGCGACTGCGCCACCACGTTTAACACGTACTATCTCAAGGATGACCTCAGCTCGCGCCAATCTGCCAGCGATGCCGCCGAGTCGCTCGAGGATCAGATCGACGACCTGAAGGACGAGGTCGAGGACCTGGACGTTCCCATCGACTCGCAGAATTACGGCTCGTGGAAAGATATCATCACGCTCTATGACGACCTGGAGAATCGCATCGACGTCATTTGCGACGCTTGGGAGATCAGCCTTGAGTACTCCAACCCCGCCAACCACAAGGACGAGATCGTGGCGCCGCTGGCGCGCGACAACGTAGCGGGCACCAACGACAACAAATACCGTCTGGACTTTGAGGACCGCTACCCCGGCGCCGCACCCGTCGAGGTGAAGTAATCCCAACAACTGATCAAAACTTGCGGTGAAATAGGGATTAATTAGGCCTTTTGCCAGCAAAAACAGTCCCTATT
>CABRLT010000290.1 GCA_902471785.1 uncultured Collinsella sp. | reverse complement strand
TGACCTCCTCGAGCTGCTCGTCGATCTGCTCCAGGCGCGAGGCATACATGTTGTCCTCGACCTCGGCATTGCTCAAGGAATCCTTCACCTTGGCGAGCTCGAGCGCGGCGTTGTCGGCCACGCGCTGCACATCGCGTTGCTCACGCGTAAGCTGCGAAATCTGATTGTCGAGCGCCACGCGCCGCTCGTGGAGCTCTGCGGCGGCAGGACCAGCGGCGTCAACGTCCTCCTGGGCCTGCATGTGCGCGCCGGTCACTTCCACAAGCTGCGCACGCGCGTCCTCGAGCTCCTCGACCACGCGACGACGCTGATGCTCGGAGCTCGAAATCTGCCCGCGCATGTCAGACAGGCGCGACACCATGTTGTGACCCTTTTCCTCGAGCAGGCGCATGTCGGAGTTAATACGGCCGACCACATCTTGCATATGGCGGCGCTGCTCGCCCAAGTCGCCCACAAACAGGCCCTTTTCCTCGAGCATGACCTGGAGCTTCTCGAGCTCGCGCTCCTTTTCGCCCAAGCGGTACTGCGCAAGCTCAAGCTCGGCCGCGCCCTCCTTGGAGCGGCTCTCCAGGTCGTTCCACTGCGACTGCAGCGAACGCAGCTCATCGACGGCCAGCATCTGCGTAAGCTCGTTCGCGCGCGAGGACAACTCTTTGTACTTGCGCGCACGATCGACCTGACGCTCCAGCGGTCGCAGCTGACGGGCGATTTCCTTATTGATGTCGCGGGCACGCGTCAGGTGCTCGTCCATCGACTTAATCTTTTTGAGCGCACGCTCCTTGCGGCGCTTGTGCTTGGAGATGCCGGCGGCCTCCTCGATGAGGGCGCGGCGCTCCTCGGGGCGGCTCTGCAAAATGGCGTCGAGCTTGCCCTGGCTGATGATGGAATGCGTATCCTTGCCCAGGCCCGAATCGTGCAGGATGTCCTGAATGTCCATCAGGCGGCACGGACTCGAGTTGATGAGGTACTCGCTTTCGCCCGAGCGATACATGCGACGGGTGATGGCGACTTCGTCAAAATCGACGGGCAGCATATGGTCCGAGTTATCGAGCACCAGCGTGACCTCGGCCACACCCACCGGCTTGCGCGCCGACGAGCCCGAGAAGATGACGTCCTCCATGGCCTGGCCGCGCAACTGCTTGGCGCTCTGCTCGCCCAGGACCCACAGAATCGAGTCGGAGATGTTCGATTTTCCCGAGCCGTTGGGACCGACGATGACGGTCAGGCCCGGCTCAAACGTCATATGGGCGCGGTCGGCAAACGACTTGAACCCTTTGAGCGTGAGGGACTTGAGATACACGGTTCCTCGCTTACACGTGCTTCTTGTTCAGAATCACGCCGTTGGTGGTGTAACCCATGCGGTCGAGCGCTTCGAGCGCGGCGGCTCCCTCGGCTTCCTTCTTAGAGGAACCGGTGCCGCGACCCTGGCGAATGCCATCGATGAGCACCACGGCGGTAAAGGTGGGCGCATGCGCCGGGCCCTCGGAGCCAACGAGCTTATACGCCGGGGGCTCGTGACCGTCGGCTTGCACGCACTCTTGCAAAAACGACTTGGGGTTCGCGGGATGCTCGGCGCGCTCGGAAGCCAAATGCGGCTTAAGCGTACGATGGATAAACTCCGCCGCAACGTCCCAGCCGGCATCCAGGTACAGTGCGCCCACGAGCGACTCGTAGACGTTCTCGAGCGCCGAATGCAGGCCGCGCGCACCGGTACCGGTCTCGGAGGCACCAAAGATGATGATGTCGTCGATACCCAGCTCGTGAGAAACCTCGGACAGCGTAGCGCCCGAGACAAGCGACACCTTCAGGCGCGTGAGCTTGCCCTCGTCAAACTCCGGATAGGACTCAAACAGGGAGCGTGCGACCACGGCGCCCAAAATGGAATCGCCCAAAAACTCAAGGCGCTCATAGCTGGCAGAAACCGGCTGGCCCTCGACTGCCGAGGGATGCGTAAGGGCCGCACGCAGCAGCACCTTATTATTGAACTCGTGGCCCAGAATTTCCTGGGCGCGCGTAAGTCGTTCAGACAAAGCCAAGACCTAAGCCTCCCTGGCGTTTTCGATAGCGTCGACGGCGTCGGCGACAGAGTTAAGCGAGAGCAGAGTCTCGTCATCGATCTCGAGGTTGAACTCGTCCTCGATGGCCGTAACCAGCTGCAAACGCTCGAGCGAGTTGGCATCGAGGTCGTCAAAGGTGGTCTCATCGCTAATTTCGGCAACATCGACGCCCAGAACGTCAGCAGCGACCTCGGCGATCTTGTCGAAGATTTCGGAGCGGTCCATAGCGCTTCCTCTCATAGTGCATGAATACCAAAAGAATGGTACCGCCCGGGCGGGACCAAGACACGGTTCTGATTCTACCCC
>CABRLT010000289.1 GCA_902471785.1 uncultured Collinsella sp. | reverse complement strand
ACATCAACCGCCTGCACCATGTGTGGGAGGGCAAGCCCTCGGTCACCGAAGCCGAATCCCGCATCGGTTTTGCTCGCGCCGCCAACGTGCTCGAGCGCTTCCAGATTGCCGTCATCGGTGAGGACCCCATCGCGCGCAGCGTTGCATCGCGCATGTGGAACATCGCCACGGCGACGACCGATAGTAGCGGCATGATGCTTTGCGATTCCGAGGTTCCGACCGACGTGGACCTGGTACTCGAAATTGCAAGCGATGAGCTGCCCGCAGATGCAGCGCCGCGCGCCACGATCGCCCTCGCCGAGTGCCATAACCTGGCCCAGCGCATCCGCACTGCCAATGTCGCCGCGCAGCAGAAGCCGGCACGCATTCGCATTGAGCTCACGGGCATGACGCGCTACAACGGCACCTTCACGGCCAGCGACGCGCAGACACTCGCCGTACGCCTGCTCGATGGCGTTTGCGATGCCCTCGCAGATTAGGTAAACTAAACGAGTTGCTTTTGGGCAACACCACACATTGGGACGTAGTTCAACGGTAGAACTCCGGTTTTTGGTGCCGGCTGTTGGGGGTTCGAATCCCTCCGTCCCAGCCCTTAAGAACACAGCGCTCCAGGCCCTTATGAACCTGGAGCGCTTTCTTGTGGGCAAGCGGAGGAATTCGAACCCGCAAGGGTGCGGAGCTGAGGAAACGCGAAGCGTTTTCCAGCGCAGCACGCAAGGAGCGAAGCGACGCAGCGGAGCGCGGCCGCCGACCAGGCGGACGCGGAATCCCTCCGTCCCATACCAGCAACGGGCTCCCCACATCTCGACTTACCAGCCAAACCGGCACTTAGGGACGTTCCTAAAGCGCCGGTCATCAACATGGTGCCGTGCGGCCCCGGCGGGCCGGCGTAGCATTACAGACCAAGCGACCATTTCCATGCGGGAATAACCTCGATGACGCCATGCTCCGTTTTGATCTGGGTCGCCTCGCGCAGCGTGATGATATTGGCATCCTTGATACCGGTTTTTACCATAGCAACCTCAAGGGAACCAACTTCACGCCTGCGCGTTTTCTCTGCCGTCATATCGACTGTCACCTGGTAAAGCGCGTATGGTTCCGATGCCAAAGCGTCGCCGACCAAGAAATCAACTTTTTCTCGTGCTTGCGTTGGAGCCGTAAATGAAGTCACCGTTTCCAACCGGCCGTTTGCCGTACGGCGCATGAGTTCAGCATAAATCGCAGTCTCCAAACGCTTTCCTATATCCTGCTGATTAGCACGCGATGTTGCATATGCCATCCCCTGGTCGACGGCATAGACCTTGTC
The DNA here is from genome assembly GCA_902471785.1 of uncultured Collinsella sp. Classification (GTDB taxonomy): domain Bacteria; phylum Actinomycetota; class Coriobacteriia; order Coriobacteriales; family Coriobacteriaceae; genus Collinsella. Next base: position 1,061 of record CABRLT010000289.1, on the reverse strand, counting down.
TGTTGTCGTTGTCTTAGGAGCCAAAGAAGTTGAATACTCCGGAAGTAATCCAATGAGATGAGCCTGCTGGAATAAACGAACGAGTTCGTTTATTTTTTCCCATGACGCTCGATATCCGACAGACTTTAAGGCTTCCAACAAACTGTTAACCGAAAGGTCGCAACCCGTGTTTCGAAGGCAGAAGAGCCCTACTTGGTTGGCAAGAGCGATATCCGTGCGCCCGCTCCGCTCGAGAATGTCTCGTGCAACAACATCTCGCAAATAGGCTTGAAGCATCTGAATACGCGAACCGGCATCAAGCTCCTGAACCCCAGGAAAGCCACCCTCTATGAGATAACGGTCATATGCCGATTCCAGATCAGTTCGCCGCTGCGGAGAAACAGCTGGAGCCCCAGCACTAGTAGACATATCCGGCGTTTCAATGTGATGAAACGCACAATACTCGCGGAATGAAAGCGGATGCATAGCGTGCTCTTGCGAGCGACCGCGAAACTGCGTCGCTATTTCATCGGCAGATAGTTTTGAGGACGATCCGGTGATAACAAGCGTTACGCTCTCGTGCTCCGCCAAACGCTGACAAACGCCCTGCCAGCCATCGGTCTCCTGCACCTCATCCAGAAAGAGATAACAGCCTTTCGTTCGCGCTGAGGGAACCTGCCGCCAATACTCTTCCAAAATGTCGCTCATGAGCGTGTCCGGCGCCGGTCGAAGACGGTCATCAGCAAAATTGAAATAGAAGATACGCTCGGCATCGACACCGCGATCGATAAGGCGACGAATCCATTGAAACGCATAGAACGTTTTGCCGCAGCGCCTGATACCCGTGATGATATGGACAAGATTGAACGGCTTTGGCTCAGGAAGATCACTGATGGCATCGTCTCGATGCACGACGTGAGGAATCTCAAAGGAACGGGCCTCGGCAACAATCTCTGCAATACCCAACGCTGTAGGCGCCATAATGCTCTCCTTTCAACATCTTGAGTATATAACTTCTCGTCCTACAAGAGAAGTTTCAGCTACAACTTCTCGTCCTACACTAGAAGTTTGAGGTAGATTTT
>CABRLT010000288.1 GCA_902471785.1 uncultured Collinsella sp. | reverse complement strand
AAGAAGAAGGCTGAGCCCGCGGCAGCTGCTGCTCCGGCCTCCATCTCTGCTTCTGCTGGCGCCGACGTGCTGTGCTCGCCTGTCAAGGGCAAGGTCATCAAGATGGCCGACGTGCCCGATCCCGTCTTTGGTGGCGAGGTTCTGGGCAAGGGTTGCGCTGTGTGGCCCGAGGACGACCTGGTCTACGCTCCCTGCGACGGCAAGGTGACCGTCACCATGGGTCACGCCGTGGGCCTGCAGTCCGATAGCGGCATCGAGGTTCTGGTGCACGTTGGCGTCGATACCGTCAACATGAACGGTGATGGCTTCGAGGGCTTCGTCAAGGCCGACGACGTTGTCAAAGCTGGTCAGCCCATACTCAAGATCGACCGCGCCAAGATCGCTGCCGCCGGTTACAAGGACTGCGTCGTCGTGGCCGTGTCCAACACCGCCGAGTTCGCTGACGTCGAGCTCGCCGTCGAGGCCGAGTCTGCCGTCGCCGCCGGTGACGCCATCGTTAAGGTCGTCCGCAAGTAGTCTGCGGCATCCAGAAGATGCGCAAGGGTGGTCGGGTTGTCCGGCCACCCTTTTTTAATAGGCTAAACAGGTGCATTTTATTGCAAGGGGCTTGCTTTACGGGCCATTCGTTCGTCAAATTGAGCCGCCTGCGCTTTTGCGACGCAGGGGGTTGGGCCGGGCTGCTAATATGGACTTGCTGTTACGACGTGCGCTGCGCAGGGAACGCGGCGCCGCTTGTTTGGAGGAATGTCATGAAAAAGAAGCTGCTGCTTGCGCCCCTGATGGCTGCCCTGGTCGCGTGCGTGGTTTTGCTTTCCGGCTGCGGAGGGCCTTCGGTGGAGGAGCTCATCACCAACGACCTTACGAGCCAGTTTGACGAGATCAAGAACGGCGGCGATGATTTCCTCTCCGGTCTGGAAGAGGCTTCGGGCGACGAGTTTGAGCAACTGGGCATCGATCCCAAGGAGTACGCCAAGAGCTATCTCGAGGGCTTTGATTACAAGATCGGCGATGTGACGGTCGATGAGGACAAGGGCACTGCGACCGCCGAGGTTACCATCACCTGCAAGTCCATGAATAAGATCGTCGAAGATTTCGCCACCCAGTATCAGGAGAAGGTCGCCGCACTCGATACGATGCCTTCCGAGGATGACCTGTACAAGATGGCCGGCCAGGTCATGGTCGACGTGACCAAGGCCGCTAAGACCAAGGACACCAAGGTCACCTTTAAATATTCCGCCAACGAGGATAACGAGTGGTCTGCCGACGATTCCGCAACCACCGAGATGATGAACCGCGTAACGGCTCGACGCTGCAAACGCCCCTAAGCGGCAATCTGACGTTCAATTTCAAGGGCGCGACCAGAAGGTCAGCGTCCTTTCATTTCACGTCACCTTGCTCGCTTAGGAGCGTTTTCGCTGTCCGTCCTCTACCTGCGGCGTTGCCATGGTAGTCATTGGGGCGGCACTTGGGGACGTTCCTTTTCTGCCGGCAGTTGGGGACACTTCTTTGTTGCGGGGGCAGCTAAAAGAGCCCCGTCCCACAGTAGCTGCCCGTGGGGGGGATGGGCGGTTACTCGCCCAGTACCAGCGCCGTGAGCTCTGCCTGGGTGTCCACCACGTAGTCGGCGCCGGCGGCTTCCAGCTCTGCGCGGCCGCGGAAGCCCCAAGTGACGCCCGCGCTCTTGAGGCCGGCATTGTGACCGGTCAGGACGTCGACATTGGAATCGCCCACATAGAGCGTGGTTGCCGGGTCGGCGCTCAGCTCCTCCATCACATGCAGCGTGGCGGGCGCCACCACGTAGTCGGCGCCGGCGGCTTCCAGCTCTGCGCGGCCGCGGAAGCCCCAGCTGACGCCCGCGCTCTTAAGGCCGGCGTTGTGACCGGTCAGGATATCGACATTGGAATCGCCCACATAGAGCGTGGTTGCCGGATTGGCGCCCAGCTCCTCCATCACATGCAGCGTGACGGGTGCTTCGGGCTTGGGCGGAAACGCATCAACACGGCCCTGTACCAGCGCAAAGCGCTCGGAACCAAAGTATTTTTCGATAAGCGGAGCCGCCGAGACGTGGTCCTTGTTAGTGAGCACGGCTAGCTGCACACCCGCGGCGCGCAGGCGGTCGAGCATCTCGATTGTGCCGGCATAGGGGGCGGTGTGGTCCTCCTTGTGCTCGCCGTAGTAAGCCCTAAACTCGGCAAGCGTCTGCTCAAACATACGGCCGTCGCCCGCATACTCGGCAGGCATAAAACGCTCAACCAGCTTGAGCATGCCGTTTCCCACCTTGTAGCGGTACTCGTCGACGGCAAACGTGGGCCAGCCGTGCGTCTCGCAGGTATGGTTGCCGGCGGCCGCCAGGTCCTCGAGCGTGTTGAGGAT
>CABRLT010000287.1 GCA_902471785.1 uncultured Collinsella sp. | reverse complement strand
TCGTTCGACGGGCTACATACTCAAAGACGTCCATGCTCTAGAACTATTCTTGCAAGCCGCAATACCCGATGGCGAGGCCGCAATAACAAAAGAGGCTTCAAAGGATAAGCTCCTTGAACGTGTAAACCACGCCGAGGATGAAAGCAGAGAAGGGCTCTATGAAGACTACGATTCATTCTCAAGGGACATAAAGACGAGATACGGAGTCTAGTCATATCTCAGAATAGCCTCATCCTTGTTGCCCAAAGTTATTTGCGCGTCATTGTGAAGCGATAATCCCCACGCCGGCAGGGGGCAGAAGTATCGTCTACTGCGCTAGTTAGCAGATGACCTGCGTGTGCTCCTCGATGGCGGCACGGTCCTCTGCGGCAATACCCGGCTCGCACACCACGGCGTCCAAACTGTCCAGGCGGCAGAAGGTGTAGAAGTCGCGCTTGCCGATCTTGCTGGAGTCGGCGATCAGATAGCGCGAATCCGCCTTGCTAAAGGCGAGCTGCTGGATGCGGCCCTCGTCCATGTTGGACGTGGACACGTCGCCGTCCAGAATGCCGTTGGCGCCGATAAACGCCGCATCGATGCCCAGCGCACGCAGGGTATCCTCAGCTGTTGGTCCCACAAAAGCGGCGGTGCGGCGGCGGTACACGCCGCCTACCAGGCACAGTTCGCAGTCTTCGCGCGCCTCGAGCAGGTTAAACACCGAAAGCGAATTGGTCACAATGCGCAGGCGAAACGCCGGCAGCATCGAGGCCATCTGCTCAACCGTGGTGCCCGTGCCCAAAAAGATGGTCGAGCCTTCCTCGATAAGCTCCACAGAACGGCGCGCAATCTGCAACTTTTCCTCGGCATGCTTCGTGCGCTTTTCGCTGTGCGAATACTCATGGCGCAGCATAGCGTGTGGACGGCCCTGCGCACTGCGGGCTCCGCCGTGCACGCGCTCGATCTCGCCCAGGCTCGCAAGCTCCTCAAGGTCACGGCGGATCGTCATATCCGAGACGCCCAGCGCATCCGAAATCTCCTTGACCGAGACCGTGCCCTGCTCCTCGAGCAGCTGACGAACCTTATCCTGTCGCTCTGCCTTAATCACGATGAATCCTCGCCGTTCTTTGCGCGCATATCATTCAAACAGTAACGAACAAATTATATCAGACTCGCACGCGTCAAAAATGAACGCCCGCACAGCTCCAATCATCACTTTTTTGAGAAAAATACCCCCTGCTTTAGTGGGGTGTAGTGATAATCTCGCCTGTTCGCGCTACAGTTTGTCGGAAATACCTCGATGTTAGGAACCAAATGATCACTTCCGAGCTTTTCGGCACCGCGCCGTGCGGTACCCCCGTTCATCGTTACACCCTCAACGGGCCCGAGATCTGCGTTCGCATTATGGACTATGGTGCCACCGTGTTGGGCATCGACGTGCCCGACATTCCCGGCAACGTGCGCGATGTGGTGCTGGGCTTCGATAAGCTCGAGGATTACTTTGACAACCCCGCCTGCTTTGGCGCGACCATCGGACCCGTGGCAAACCGCACCGCGGGCGCCACGATCACCATCGACGGTACGGACTGGCATATGCCGGCCAACGAAGGCGTCAACAACCTGCACAGCGATCTTGAGCACGGTCTGCATAAACGCGTGTGGGATGTTGAGCTCGACGAAGTCCACAATGCCGTGCGCATGACCACCTCGCTTGAGGATGGCGAACTGGGCCTGCCCGGCAACCGCACCTTTACGGCCGTGTTTACCGTTACACGCACCGGCGTCTTTCGCATCGAGTATGGCTGCGAGAGCGACCGCGCCACCTACGTGTCCATGACTAACCACACGTACTTTAACCTTGCTGGCCATAACGCCGGCATGGACTGCGAACATTTCTTTGTCGCCAACGCCGCCCACTACCTGCCCATCAACGAGCAGAACATCCCCACCGGCGAGATTGCTCCGGTCGAGGGCACGCCGTTTGACTTCCGTGAGCTGCGCCCCGTCGCTCCCGGTATGGAAGCCGATGACCCGCAGATTAAGCAGGCCCGTGGCTACGATCACTGTCTGTGCATCGATGGCTATCAGTACGGCCGCAATCTCCGCCGCGCGATGCACGTCGAGGAGATGTGGACCGGCCGCGAGCTGGACTACTACACCACTGCCCCGGGCGTGCAGCTCTACACCGGCAACTGGCTGGGCGACGAGCACGCCAAGGACGACGCCAACTATGGTTGGGGCGCCGGCTTTGCCCTCGAAGCCGAGATGTACCCCGACACGCCGCACCAGCCGCTGTTCCCGCAGGGCATTGTGGGCCCGGGTCACCCCTACAGCAATGTGATCGAGTACCACTTTATGAGGCACTAAGCCCACAATGCAACATATTGCACAGCAACGCCCGCCGGCACCACCGC
>CABRLT010000286.1 GCA_902471785.1 uncultured Collinsella sp. | reverse complement strand
GCACCCACCTGTTTTAGGTGGGTTCATTTTCGTAACGTGGGGGGTGGTTTTCTTTTGCCGAAAATCACCATACAGTCCATATGGATCCCCGCCGGCATCCCGACAAGCCATCGACAACATTCCAATATCTGGTATGCGCGTGATAATCGCACGGTGCAAACCTCCGCACCCCCCTCGGTCGAGTATCATGGGACAGCTATGCCATTTCCGCGTAGCAACCTTTGACCTTTTCCTTCGACGCTTGGCGGTTTTTAGATTCATGGCTTCATCCCCGAGCTACATACCGTACCTATGCGTGGCAGCGGCGGCCTTTATCACGACCTTCCTCGCGGTGCCCCTGGTCAAGCGCTTGGCAATTAAGCTCGATGCCGTCGACTATCCTTCTAAGCGCCGCATCAACACCAGGCCCATCCCACGTTTGGGCGGAGCGGCGGTGTTTTTGGGCCTGGTCGTTGCTTGCATTGTGCAAATCCTAGGCACCTGGCACCTAGGCTGGCCGCCCGTTTTGGTGCCGCACCCGCGCCTTCACATTAGCTATCCCATGCTGGCGCTCTCCTTTACCGTCATCTTTGCGACCGGCGCTATCGACGACGTCTTCCAGCTCAAGCCCAAGCAAAAGCTGGCCGGACAGGTCCTCGCCGCGCTTATCGCCTGTATCGGCGGCCTAAAAATCGGCGTCATCGTCAACCCGTTTGCCCCCGGCGAGATCATGCTCGGATGGCTCGCCTACCCCATCACCGTGATCTATCTGGTGGCATTCACCAACATCATTAACCTCATCGACGGCCTCGACGGCTTGGCCACGGGCATCTGCGGCATCGCATCGTTCACCATGTTCTCGATGGCTGTTCTCTCGGGCCGCATCGACGCCGCCGCGCTCTCCATTGCGCTCTTTGGCGCCTGTCTGGCCTTTTTGCACTACAACTTCAACCCCGCAAGCATCTTCTTGGGCGACTCGGGGTCGCTGCTGCTGGGCTTTGCGCTGGGCTCCATCTCACTGCTCAACGTGAGCCGCACCGCCGCACTCACCTCGCTTATCATCCCGCTCATCGTTGCCGGCGTGCCCATCATCGACACGTTTAGCGCCATTGTGCGCCGCAAGCGCGCCCACATTAGCATCGGGCAGGCCGACAAGGGCCACATCCACCACCGCCTGATCCAAGAAGGCTACAACCAAAAACAGGCTGTGCTGCTCATCTATGCCTGGTGCATTATGCTTTCGGCCGGCGCCGCCGCCATCAATCAGGTCGAGGTGCCCATGCGCGTGCTCATTTTTACCGTGCTCGCCATTGGCTCGGCTGCCTTCGCCAAGCACCTGCACCTGTTTGAGCCCGTGCTGCGCCACCATTACAACAAGCGCACGCACGAGGACGAGCTGGTAACCCCCGACGACCCCGCCTTTAAGCAGGAAGAGCAGGCAGCCGAGGAACGTAAAGAAGAGCGCCACCACAAGCTCTAGGGTAAGCTGCCGAGGATGCGTGCGGCGCCGCTGACCATGCGCAGCCACGCGCCCATCATGCAAGCCGCCCCTCTCCCCCGCCCCTCTCCCGCTCCTCGCCTACTTACGCCCCGACCCTCCAATAAACGCGTTATCATCTTGACCCATGAACATACGTTAGGAGCAATCATGCCAAACGAGAACAGCTACGAAGTCGCGCTGCAAAAGAGCAACGCCATTCGCGAGGGCCTGGCCAAGACGCCCGAGAAGTTCACCATGCTTACCGGCGACCGCCCCACCGGCCGTCTGCACCTGGGCCACTACTTTGGCACCCTCAAGGGCCGCGTCGAGCTGCAGAACATGGGCGCCAAGACCAACGTGCTCATTGCCGACTACCAGGTCATCACCGACCGCGACACCACCGAGCACATCCAGGACAACGTGTACAACATGGTCATGGACTACCTTGCCTGCGGCATCGACCCCGACAAGACCATGATCTACGCACACTCCGCCGTGCCCGCTGCCAACCAGCTCATGCTGCCGTTCCTGTCGCTGGTGTCCGAGGCAGAGCTGGCGCGCAACCCCACCGTCAAGGCCGAGATGGAGGCCTCGGGCCACGAGCTTACCGGCCTTCTGCTCACCTACCCGGTGCACCAGGCCTGCGACATCCTGTTCTGCAAGGGCAACGTGGTGCCGGTCGGTCGCGACCAGCTGCCGCACATCGAGCTCACCCGCACCATCGCCCGCCGCTTTAACAACCGCTACGGCAAGGTGTTCCCCGAGGTCGAGGCGCTGCTGTCCGAGACCCCGCTGCTGCCCGGCCTGGACGGCCGCAAGATGAGCAAGAGCTACGGCAACGCCATCAATATCTCGATGACCGCCGAGGAGACGGCCAAGCGCATCAAGAAGAGCCAGACCGACTCCGAGCGCATGATCACGTTCGATCCGGAGGCGC
>CABRLT010000285.1 GCA_902471785.1 uncultured Collinsella sp. | reverse complement strand
TCCTCACGAGCCGAAAGCCGCTTAATGTGGCCTTCGTGCGAGCAGGACTGCCCGAGCAGGAAACCTTATGCCCCGCCCCTCCGGAGCCACACGGGAGCCACTGCTAAGTTATCCCCCGGCATTCAGAAAATCTAAGTGCCAAAAAATAAGATTTTTTGACTCTGTGTTGTATAACCCGCCATTCGTGGGTACCATTCAACGCGTACGCAAACAAAAAGGGTTAATTCGCGTGGTATAACCGCGCGGCCCAAAAAGGAGGAGACAAGCATGTCGTCTTTGAAGCCGCTTGCAGATCGTGTTCTGGTCAAGCCCGACGAGGCCGAGCAGAAGACCGCTTCTGGTCTGTATATCGCCAGCAACGCTCAGGAGAAGCCGCAGCGTGGCACCATCGTTGCCGTTGGCGCCGGCAAGGTCAACGACAAGGGTGAGCGCATCCCCATGGACGTCAAGGTCGGTGACGTTGTCATCTACGGTAAGTTCGGTGGCAACGAGGTCAAGGTCGACGGCGAGAAGTATCTGCTGATGCGCGCCGACGACATCTACGCTATCGTCGAGGCCTAGTCTCGTCGGAATCTCTGATTCGTCTTTGAACGCGCCCGCCGCATAGGACTCGGAAGCGGCGACGCGAGTCACATTTCTTTTGGAGGATTACCTACCATGGCAAAGAACATTACGTTCAACACCGATGCCCGCGCTAAGCTTGCCAAGGGCGTCAACACTCTGGCCGACGCCGTTACCGTCACCATGGGCCCCAAGGGTCGCTACGTTGCGCTGCAGCGCACGTTCGGTGCCCCGACCATCACCAACGACGGCGTTTCCGTCGCCAAGGAGATTGAGCTCGAGGACAACATCGAGAACATGGGCGCCCAGCTGGTGAAGGAGGTTGCCACCAAGACCAACGACACCGTGGGTGACGGCACCACCACCGCAACCCTGCTCGCTCAGGCCATCGTCAACGACGGTCTGCGCAACGTCGCCGCTGGCGCCAACCCGCTGGCCATCCGTCGCGGCATCGACAAGGCCGTCAACGCCGCCGTCGCCGAGATGAAGAAGCAGGCCAAGCCGGTCGAGACCAAGGAGCAGATCGCTTCCGTCGGTACCATCTCCGCCGGTGACCCCGAGGTCGGCGAGAAGATCGCCGAGGCCATGGAGGTCGTGGGCAAGGACGGCGTCATCACCGTCGAGGATTCCCAGACGTTCGACATCACCATCGACACCGTCGAGGGCATGCAGTTCGACAAGGGCTATGTCTCCGCTTACTTCGTCACGGATAACGACCGCATGGAGGCCGTGATGAAGGATCCGTACATCCTCATCACCGACCAGAAGATCTCCAGCGTTCAGGACATCATGCCCGTTCTCGAGGCTGTCCAGCGCGCTGGCCGCGGCCTGCTCATCATCGCTGAGGACATCGACGGCGAGGCTCTGCCTACCCTGGTCCTCAACAAGATCCGTGGCGCTCTCAACGTCTGCGCCGTCAAGGCTCCGGGCTACGGCGATCGCCGTAAGCGCATCCTCGAGGACATCGCCGTCCTCACCGGTGGCCAGGCTGCCCTGGACGAGCTGGGCGTGAAGGTCGCCGACATCACCGCCGATATGCTCGGTACCGCTAAGTCCGTCACCATCTCCAAGGACAACACCGTCGTCGTCGGCGGCGCTGGCTCCAAGGAGGCCATCGACGCTCGTATCGCTCAGATCAAGGGCGAGATGGAGAACACCACCTCTGACTTCGACCGCGAGAAGCTCCAGGAGCGCCTGGCCAAGCTCTCCGGCGGCGTTGCCGTCATCAAGGTCGGCGCTGCTACCGAGTCCGAGCTCAAGGAGATCAAGCACCGCGTCGAGGATGCCCTGCAGGCTACCCGCGCTGCTGTCGAGGAGGGCATCGTCGCCGGCGGTGGCGTCGCCTTCATGGACGCTGCTCCTGCGCTCGACGCCGTTGAGCTCGACGACCCCGAGGAGAAGATCGGCGTCGACATCGTCAAGAAGGCTCTGACCGCTCCGGTCGCTACCATCGCCAAGAACGCTGGCTTTGAGGGCGCTGTCGTGGTCGACAAGGTTGCCGAGCTGCCCGCCGGCCAGGGTCTCAACTCTGCCAACGGCGAGTGGGGCGACATGATCGAGATGGGCGTCCTCGACCCCGTCAAGGTCAGCCGCGTCACCCTGCAGAACGCTGCTTCTGTCGCCAGCCTGATTCTCATCACCGAGGCTACCGTCTCCGATGTGCCCAAGAACACTCAGCTTGAGGACGCTATCGCTGCTGCCACCGCTGGTCAGCAGGGCGGCGGTATGTACTAAGGCCGACAAGGTCTAGAACTCCCACCGGGAATCCGGGGGCGTGACGGGGTTTCTCTCCGGAACGTCCTCGGACATGCAAAGAGGCTCCGCATCGCGCTTCGCGCTGCG
>CABRLT010000284.1 GCA_902471785.1 uncultured Collinsella sp. | reverse complement strand
CGGCTGCCAAGGCCGCGCGCGGCGCTGCTCGCGACGAACGCGAGTCGCGCGAAGATCGTGGTGGCGAGGGTTCGGCCGACCAGGGCCAGAAGCGCCGTCGCCGTCGCCGTTCCCGCAAGCCGCGTCAAGATGGTGGCGAGGGCTCGAACCAAAACTCGTCCACACCGCAACCGCCCACCGGTGAATAGCGCCCGCAAACGGATTTAACCTGCCTGACCCCAAACGCGTCGGGGTACTATAGCGCTGAATCAACAACCCTCCCTGCGACCGAGCGTAGGGAGGGTTGTGTCGTGAAGAGACATTTGAATGTGTTGGGATGCCTGCAAGGTGCCAGCATCCTACCGTTTGCGGATGAATTGCTACCGTTTGCCGAGCGGGCGGCGCACGAGGCGCTTGAGGCGTTGTCGCCCACGCGGTGCGCCGGCTGCGAGCGCACCGGTGCGCTTATTTGCCAAGACTGCCTGGCCGCGCTCGCGCTCATCGACCCGCGGCATAGCTGCATTCGATGCGGAGCCCCGTTTGGAGACTTGCTGTGCACCGAGTGCTCGGTCGAGGGTACGTCCTCGGCGATGGCCGAAGCGCTCGACCGGTGCCTGGCATGTGCCGTTTACACGCATCCGCTGCCGCGGATTATTAAAGCGTACAAAGACGCGGGCGAGCGACGCCTGGCGCCGTATCTGGCAGAGCTGCTATACGACACCGCCTTACATGCCCAGGTCGCGGCACCCGAACGCTTGGGCGGTGTGTTGTCCGGCGCCGATGCAGTGGTGTTTGTGCCCGCGACGGCGGCGGCGTTTCGGCGACGCGGCTTCGATCATATGGAAGCCATCGCGCGCCCATTTTGCGAGTTGTCGGGTGTTCCGCTGCTCGACGCCCTCGTTAAGTACGGCCATGGCGACCAGCGTGAACTCGGTCGTGAAGAACGCCGTGAACGCGCCCGAGGCATGTACGAGACCGTTGAGGACGTGCGGGGCCGCCGCCTGCTGCTTATCGACGACGTTATCACCACGGGTGCGACGATGGCAGCGGCTTCGGCGGAACTCAAGCGCACCGGTGCCGCGGCCGTTGATGGCCTCGCTATCGCACGCGTTTGGTAGGGGTGATTCATGTGGCGGTAACAATCAGGCAGTGCAACAAACCGACAAAAGAGCAGCTAGCGGCTTCCGTGATCCTGGCGGGCGCCTCGGCGTTGCGCATGATTCGAGCCGAGCGCCGACAGATGGGCTACATCGGCTGGAAGGACCTTGAGCCCGAGGAGGAGTGCCGCGTGCTGTGTACGTCATCGCCTTCGACCGAGGATATCTATCTTCCCGACCTGGTGCGAATTGGAGCCAAAAGCGGTGAGGTGCAAGAAGATCTGTGCTTGCTGGTGGGATCTGCGGCGCAGCGCCGACGCATGCCTGGTGTGGGCTGGTCCGTGTGTTCCGGGTTGCCTGCCGGCTCGATTCTAGAGGTGGAACCGGGGGTGTACAGCCTATCTCCCGAGGCCCTTTGTGTTGCCGTCGCCCGCGAGGTCGGCTGTATCCAGGCGTTTGCTCTGGCCCAGGAACTGTGTTCCAAGATTTCACTGAGCGATCGCGGGAAGTATCTGCCTCCCTACACCTCACCTGTTGCGAATAGACTTGCAAAGGACAAGGACCAACCGGCAGACGTGGGCTACTTTGAAGTCGAGCCGGTGTTGACGCCCGATCGCCTGACAGATTACCTCGCGGCATGCAAGGGGAGTGCGGCCAAACAACTGCTACGCCTGTGTCCCTACCTGTCAGAAAACCTGCGCTCACCCATGGAGTGCATCATGCTTGCCATGTTTTCGCTTCCGTTTTCCTATGGCGGATTTGCCTGCGGTCCCTTTAAGACCGACTACAAGATCGAGTTCGATGACCGCGCGCAGGCAATCTCGGGGATGCCGCATGCAGTTTGCGATGCGTATCAGGAAGCAGCCCGGTTTGATCTGGAATACAACGGTGAGCTGGGCCATTCCTCCCGGAGGGGACGTATCCATGATGAAAAACGCAACACGGGCTTGATTACTATGGGAATCGAGGTCGCGACGGTCAACAACGAAATGCTCTGCGACATGGAAGCGATGGAAGCGCTCGCATGGCGCATCCACCAGCGCATGGGTAAGCGATATCGCAACCGTGTTGACGCTCGCAGAAGAAAACAAGAGGCGCTATTTAACACGCTGCGGGCGTGTTTTGGGCTTAAACCCGCCTAACAACGCTCTAAAACAGGGGGTTGGATATATACTCTGGCCAGAATATAGCAAATATGAGTACTGCTACAAATTCAGTAACAGCAAAATCAGGAATTTTGGGACTGGAAGATGGCGTAAATTAGAAAAAAATTGGCTCTGTTAGACCAAATTTGACACGATCGGCTGTTCGTCGAAGCGGAAAATAAT
>CABRLT010000283.1 GCA_902471785.1 uncultured Collinsella sp. | reverse complement strand
CAACCGACGTGGAAGCCTGAGCACAATAAGCACCAGTATCCACGCCATGCCCAATGCGCATAATGGAAACGCCAGCAACCTCATCACCAGCAAGAATAGCACGCTGAATGGGAGCAGCCCCACGCCAACGAGGCAACAAGGACGCATGAACATTCACAATACCAAGCGGCACCATATGCAGCACTTCATCAGGCAAAATGCAACCGTACGCGGCCACACAGAAAATATCAGCCCGCGCAGCCTGGAGAGTATCAACTACCTCAGGCGTCATACGATTAGCCTCAACAACCGGCAGGCCAAGCTCGAGCGCCTTGACCTTAACAGGAGACGGCTCAAGCTTCTTACCACGCCCACGAACAGCATCAGGACGAGTAATGGCAAGCGCAATCTCATTCCCAGCCTCAACAAGCGAAGTCAGCGAAGGCACAGCAAAATCAGGCGTACCCATAAACACAATACGCATAAAGAACGTCTCCCCTCAACTAAAGCCGAGACGGCTACAAAGAACAGCGGAAAGCCAAGTCACCAGCCCATCCGCAATAACATTTCAACAAGAACAAATATACCCAAAACCAAAGAAAGAGCCGCAATAAAAGCAGCTCTTTCAGCAAAGCACCTATCAGCGAAGACGCCCATCTCTGGCCCGACGGCACCTGGGCGAGACAAGCAGCGTCAACGTAGTCCCGGGGACGGACAAAACTACTCCGTCTCGCCCGGTCGAGCGCCGCGGGCCAACGCGTCCTGGTACTCCTTGACGGCCTTGAACCTCTGCATCGGCTTCAGTCGCTCGAACATAGTGTTGCCGTGCAGATGATCGATCTCGTGCTGCAGGCACACGCAGAACAAATCGCCCGTGGCCTCGTAGCGAATCAGGTTGGCGTCCAAGTCGTACGCCTCGACGACGACATGGTCGGGACGCTCGATTTCGCAGCTAATGCCGGGAATAGACAGGCAACCCTCGCTAAAGGGCACCAGATGGTCGCTCTGCTCAACAATGACGGGATTGATGAGCACGTACGGGTCGTAGTCGTTTTTGTCGCTGTAGTCGCAGTCGATGGTGACGAGCTGAATGAGCTCGCCGATCTGCGGGGCAGCTAGGCCGCAACCGCCGTTCTCGAACATCATCTTCTTCATCTTCTCGGCAAGCGCCTCGATCGCCGGGGTAATCTCCTCGATGACGGCGCACTCCTGGCGCAGACGAGGGTCAGGCGACAGTACGATTCCGTTGGCTTCCATGGCCATCCTTTCGGGTTGTTACATCAAATCATAGGCGTCGACGTCAACGCTCACGCTCACGCCGCGCACAGAGCCTACCTCTTTGAGGCAGGCGTCGATATCATCAGAGACATGGTACCCCACGGGCGACTTCACAAGCAGATGGAAGCGGTAACGGTCCTTGGCTCTCTCGATTACACACGAAGCCGGGCCCAGCACCTGCGGCACAGCACTCCCCGCCCGTAAAAAGTCGGGCGCGGCGGCATGCCAGCGTCGCTTAAGAAGCTTTGCAATGCGCCCGATGTAGTCTTGCGCGTCGTCTCGGATCGCCGACCACACCAAGATGTTGACCAGGCGAACAAATGGCGGGTACAGCGTGTCGCGGCGCTGGTCCAGGTCGTAGTCGGTAAAGATCGAACGGTCATGCTCAGCGACGGCGCGAATGACCGGGTCCTCGGGCAGGTAGGTCTGGATGATGACCTCGCCGGGGCGATCACCACGACCGGCACGGCCGGCGACTTGCTCCAGCAGATCGTAGGCGCGCTCCCCTGCGCGGAAGTCCGGCAGCTTGAGGGCAAAGTCGGCATTGACCACGCCTACGAGCGTGACCTCGGGAAAGTCGAGGCCCTTTGCGATCATTTGGGTGCCCAGCAGCACCGCGCAATCGGCCGCATCGAATTGCTCGAGCAGCTTTTTGTGCGCATCCTTGCCGCGCGTGGAATCGGCATCCATGCGAATAATGGTGACGTCCTCGGGAAGCATCTGGTGCAGTGCGTCCTCGATCTGCTGCGTGCCCAGACCCATTTTTGCCAGGTAGCGACTTCCACATTTGGGGCAACGGCTCGTGGGCGCGGGATAGGGCTGCACGCGCCAAGACGAACCGCATGTGTGACACTGCAGCGTGTGCGTGCGCTCGTGATACGTAAGCGCGGTGGAGCAGTGGTTGCAGGTGGGGACGCAGCCGCACTCGCGGCACATCAGGAACGGCGCAAAGCCACGGCGGTTATGCAGCAGCACGGCCTTCTCGCGGCGCTCGACCACACGCTCCAAGCCCTCCATCAAGGGTTTTGAGAACATGGAGCGGCTGCCGTGCGAGAACTCCCGGCGCAGGTCGGCAATACGGACCGTGGGCAGCACGGCGTGTCCCGGGCGCTCGGGCATCTCGACGCGCGTCCAGGTGGCACCGTTATACG
>CABRLT010000282.1 GCA_902471785.1 uncultured Collinsella sp. | reverse complement strand
ATCCGACGCGCGTATAGGCGGCCTCCGCGGGGTCGCCGGCGCTGTGCTAGCGCTACACCGTATTTGCGCCCGCCGCGCGGTCTCGCCGGGCGTTACAGAGAGGAGCTCATTATGAGCGACATCATGAGGCCGATCCCGTTTTCGCAGCTGATGAACTGGATCATCGAGGAGCACAAGACTCAGGGCGCCATCTTTGGCGTGCGCAAGATGGTCACGGCCAACCAGGAGGGAGCGCTTCCCATTTTTGACGAGCGCATCGAGACTCCGTTTGGCCCGGCCGCCGGCCCCAACACGCAGCTTGCCCAGAACATCGTGGCCTCTTATGTGGCCGGCTCCCGCTTCTTTGAGCTCAAGACCGTTCAGGTTATGGACGGCGAGGAGCTCTCCAAGTGCGTGAACAAACCCTGCATCGTGGCGCAGGACGAGTGCTACAACTGCGAGTGGTCGACCGAGCTCGAGGTTCCGCAGGCCTTTGCCGAGTACGTGAAGGCATGGTTTGCCTGCCACCTCATCGCTCGCGAGTACGGCCTGGGCAGCCCGGACGGCTTTGTCTTCAACATGTCCGTGGGCTATGACCTCGAGGGCATCAAGAGCCCCAAGGTCGACGCCTACATCGAGGGCATGATGGACGCCAGCGGCTCCGAGGTTTGGAATGAGTGCCGCACGTGGGCGCTCGCTAACCTGGACAAGTTTGAGCATGTTGACGCCGCGTTTGTCGAGTCCATCCCGGCGCGCGTCTCCAACTCCATCACCGAGTCTACCCTGCACGGCTGCCCGCCGGCGGAGATTGAGCGCATCGCGACCTATCTGATCACCGAGAAGGGCCTCAACACCTACATCAAGTGCAACCCC
Organism: uncultured Collinsella sp.; assembly: GCA_902471785.1. GTDB lineage: Bacteria > Actinomycetota > Coriobacteriia > Coriobacteriales > Coriobacteriaceae > Collinsella. The sequence continues at coordinate 1,578 of CABRLT010000282.1, read as the reverse complement.
ACGCTGCTGGGCTATGAGTTTGCACGTCAGCGTCTCAACGAGCTGGGCTTTGACTACATCGTCTTCGATGACACGCACTTCCGCGAGGATTTGCAGTGGGCCGATGCCGTGCCTATGTTCGAGCGCCTGATTGCCCTGTGCGCCGAGCGCGGCCTGGAGTTTGGCGTCAAGCTCACCAACACGTTCCCCGTCGACGTGACGAGAAACGAGCTGCCCTCCACCGAGATGTACATGTCCGGCCGTTCGCTGTTCTCGCTGACCATCGAGGCTGCCCGTCGCATTACCGAGCAGTTCGATGGCAAACTGCGCATCAGCTACTCCGGCGGCGCCACGGTCTACAACATCCGCGCCCTGTATGACGCCGGTATTTGGCCCGTTACCCTGGCGACCGATGTGCTCAAGCCCGGTGGCTACGAGCGCTTTAGCCAGATGGCCGGCGAGTTTACCGACCTGGACGGCAAGCCGTTCGCGGGTGTCTCTCTCGAGGCCGTGACGGCGATCCAGACCGACTCGCTCACCAACCCGCTCTACAAGAAGCCGCTGCGCCCGCTGCCCGACCGCAAGGTCGCCGGCAAGAGCCCGCTTTCCGACTGCTTTACCACGCCGTGCCGCACGAGCTGCCCCATCCAGCAGGACATTCCCGCCTATCTGGCGGCTGTTGACGAGGGCCGCTACGAGGATGCGCTCAACATCATCATCGAGCGCAACGCCCTGCCGTTCATTACCGGCACTATCTGCCCGCATCCCTGCGGCCGTGCCTGCGAGCGTGCGTTCTACGAGCCCGAGGGCGCCCAGATTCGCGCCAGCAAGCTCAAGGCCGCCCGCGAGGCCATGACCGCCGTGCTGCCCAAGCTGCGCGCCCAGGCCATCGCCAACGACGGCGAGCACAACGTTGCCGTTATCGGCGGCGGCCCGGCCGGCCTGGCGACGGCGTTCTTCCTGACGCGTGCCGGCGTGCCCGTCACCATCTTCGAGGCCCGCGATTCGCTCGGTGGCGTGGTCCGTCACGTGATTCCCGAGTTCCGCATCGCGAGCGACGATATCTCCCACGATGCCGAGCTCTGCCTAGCCTTTGGCGCCAAGGTGCAGCTCAACGCTCGCGTGGATTCCATCGACGAGCTCAAGGCTCAAGGCTTTACCGACGTGGTCGTGGCCACCGGTGCCTGGATGCCCGGCTCTGCGGGCTTGGGCGAGGGCGCCGAGCTCGACGTGCTGGAGTTCCTCGAGGCCGCCAAGAAGGGCGAGAAGCTCGAGCTGGGCGAGGACGTCGTGGTCATTGGCGCCGGCAACACCGCCATGGACGCGGCCCGCGTGGCCAAGCGCCTGGCTGGTGTGAAGAACGTGCGCCTGGTCTACCGCCGCACCAAGAAGCAGATGCCCGCTGACGAGGAAGAGCTTGATCTTGCTCTTGCCGACGGTGTTGAGTTCTGCGAGCTGCTGGCCCCCAAGGCGCTTAGCGGCGCCGTGCTGACCTGCGACGTTATGGAGCTTGGCGAGCCGGATGCAAGCGGCCGTCGCAGCCCCGTCGCCACGGGCGAGACCGTCGAGCTTTCCGCCACCACGGTGATCTGCGCCGTG
>CABRLT010000281.1 GCA_902471785.1 uncultured Collinsella sp. | reverse complement strand
TTCCAGCTTACGCCGAGCATGGGATCTTCGTCCGCCAACTCAGTCAGCGCTTTGAACACCGCGTGGACATCGTGTTCGCCCGGAAGCACCGTATAGGTAAGGACCGGCGCAATGACAGGCGCATCGCCCGCAGGCTCCGCGCCCAGGGCATCACCCGGGCGAACGTGCGCAAGACCCGTCACGGCGCAGATGCCGCCAGCGGCAACTTCCTGGGCAAGCTCGTATTTCTCGCCGTTATAGATGCGCACCTGGTCGATCTTTTGCTCCCATGCCTCGGCACCGGAACGTCCGCCAATCATCTGTTTTGCGTGCAGCGTGCCGCCGGTCACTTTAACCCAAGCCAAGCGCTCGCCGCGATCCCCGCGGCTGACACGATAGACGCGCGCGGCAAACTCCGGAAGCCATGCCTGCTCACGCATCAGCGCGCATATGCCATCCAGCAGCTCGTCCACGCCTTGGTCCTTGAGCGCCGAGCCGGCAAAACAGGGAAAGAGCTTGCGCTCGGCAACCATGCGTGACAGCGTTGCGACGGAAAGCTCACCCGCTTCAAGAAACTCCTCGAGCGCCGCCTCGTCCAACGCAGCAGCGTCCTCCTGAACGGTGCCGCCCGCCAACAGTTCGTTGGCATCCAGGCATCCTTCGGAAAGACGCTGCCCAAGTTGTGCCAGCAAAACATCGCGGCCGGGATTCTCCAAATCGATTTTGTTGATGAAGATGAACGTCGGGATGCCATAGCGTGCAAGCAGGCGCCACAGGGTTTCGGTGTGCCCTTGCACGCCGTCGTTGGCGCCCACAACCAAAATCGCGTAGTCGAGCGCGCGCAACGTGCGCTCCGCCTCGGCCGAAAAATCGACATGCCCCGGCGCATCCACGAACATGACGTGGGTATCGCCATGGTCGAGCACGGCCTGCGACGAGAAAATCGTGATGCCGCGCTCGCGCTCGATCTCGTTCGTGTCCAGATGCGAATCGCCATCGTCCACGCGGCCGCGCTTGCGAATGCGACCCGCGTTGAACAGCATGGCCTCGGCCAACGTGGTCTTGCCGGCATCGACATGCGCCAAGATTCCAACGACCGCTTGCTTCGACATGGCTCTCCTCTTATTACAAGCCCATCGCACGCGGCAACGGGCGTTCACGCTCCACACTGGATGATACAATTTACGGGCCGGCGGGCGAAGCGGGCCCTATCCCCCGACCGAGCTCATCGCCCCGCGTTGCCGCGCGGCGATTTTCGTAGGTTCGCGCCTTGCGAAAGCCGGCACCTCCCCTTTTTGTCTGCCCGGGCTCATCTGGGGCGATAACAACGCGAGCCCCACAACAACGCGTTTTACCAAAAATGGCCCCGGGTGGGACCATTTTCGTTCGCGCGAATTATTGATATGAGGCGTCGCTCTTATGTCTCGCGCAGCCAGTCAAACGCAACACGCGGCGTGCCGTCTGACACATACACGACGCCGGCGCGCTCAAACCCCGCCTTGATGCTCGCTCCCTGCATGGGCAGGTTGTCCTGATGCGTGTCGATGCGCAAGTGATCGGCGCGCTCCTTGGCAAAGGCAAACATCGCGGCCGCGATACCGTGCACGGTGCCGTCGGATGCTACACGATGCAGCACGGCGTACGGAGTGTCGCTACGCCATTGACCGTCCTCAATTACGTCATAGCACTCGTCCGGCCCCGGCAGAAAGGCAAACGTCGCTACCACGCGGCCGTCAACTACGCACACATAGCTGCCACCGGCGGCGATATCGGCAGCCAGTTGCTCGGCAGAAGGCGTGCCCTCGGGCCACTGCGTGGCGTTGCCATGCGCGCGCATAAAGGCGCGGGCCGCGTCATAGATAGCCATGACGGCGGGAATGTCGGTATCGAGGGTTTTTCTGATCATCACGCGGCGACCTCACGTTTATTGGTATCACTTTGATTGAGCAATGATACCAACGTTTGGAGAAGGGCACGAAGCAGTGGAGAAGGGCACGAAGCAGATGGGGAGCAAAAAGCGAGCCGCCTGGTCAAAAGCAAAAAGCGAGTTTTTGAGCACTGCCACCGGCGGCGATATGAGCGACCTGTTTGCACGCGAGGACGAGCGCCGCGACGCCCTGGACGCCGAGCGCGATGAGGCCTGGCGCTACAAGTCGTGCGAGCGCAAAAACCGTTACGACACGCGCGCCGAGGCCGAGGCCGTTATGGCCGACTGCGAAAACCGCGGGCGGCGCGGTTTGGCCTGCTACAAATGCGAATACTGCGGTGGCTGGCACCTGACGTCGCACCCTTGGAAATAGACCCCGCATCGGCACGGCACTGACGGAGCGCCAACCATCGCACGCAAGCTACGGGCGCGGTGGCACCAAAACATCGTAGCGAACGGCCTTGCCCGCAAGTTGATAGCTCGGCTTAACGCCGGCAAGCAGTGGCCCCTTCACCGGCCGCTTGATAAC
>CABRLT010000280.1 GCA_902471785.1 uncultured Collinsella sp. | reverse complement strand
CGTAAAAGGCAAACGAGAGCACCAGTGCCGAGAGTGGGCAGGCGGCAAGCGTCGCGCCGCCAAACGCCATATCAATCGCGGTTTCCACCGTCTACCCTCTCCTCTTTTCACTCGATGCTTTGCTCACGCTATCGTCCGTCTCATCCTTGCGCGGCAGGCGGCCGGCGACCGTCTCACGCAGAGCACACCATTTATCCGCCAGGCACACAATCCACGCCTCGCGACACGTCGGCGGCACCGGCACCAGCGGAAACATATGCCGCACGATAATATTCCGCTCGCGCGGCGTCAGCTCAAAATCTTCCTCGGCACGCGCCAGAGCAAAAAATGGATGCCGGAATCCGTGCAGTCGATGGCTCGGGTCGGGGTCGTGCCAATCGTAGAGAAAGTAATCGTGTAACAAGGCTCCGCGCAGCAACGAGGCGCGGTCGACCGAAACACCGACGCGGCCCAGGCGCTCGGCAAAGGACAGACTTGCCCGCGCCACCGAGGTCACATGCGCATACACCGTCACGTCGCCATGCTGGATAAACTCGCGCGTCAGGTCCAAGCGGCCCGCCTGGGCGAGCTGGCGGGCGGCATCGTCGACCTCGTGCGCGATTTTCTCGGCACAAACGACATCGGACATGCTGCCTCCTTCCAGCGACTCACGACGACAAGCCACGGCCTGCACACATTGAATAAAATCACCATGGAATCTATCAGTATGGCATCGGACAAAACGTTTTGCCCCACCAGTTGGCGAATTACCGCGCCGCCGTCACATATCAAACGCCAAAATGTGCGAGACTGTCTTGTGCAATTGTGCCGGCCGAGGGAGCGCCGGCGCACGATTCGCATGGAGTAACCCACAACGATGCTGCTTACGCAAACGACAACGCCCGAGGACGTCAAGGCTCTCGACCGCGCCGAGCTTCCGCTGCTCTGCGGCGAGATCCGTCAGGCAATCCTCGAAAGCTCCGCCGCCGTCGGCGGGCACGTTGCCCCCAACTTGGGCGTCGTTGAGCTTACGGTTGCGCTTCATCGCGTGTTTAACTCCCCCATCGACAAGATTGTCTTTGACGTTTCGCACCAGACCTACGCCCACAAGGCGCTGACCGGGCGCGCGTACACTTATATCGATCCAGCACGCTATGGCGAGGCTTCCGGCTTTGCCAATCCCGACGAGTCCGAGCACGACCTGTTCGCCATGGGCCATACCTCCACGTCGGTGAGCCTGGGCTGCGGCCTTGCCCACGCGCGCGACCTGGCGGGCGATACGTACAACGTCATCACCATCATTGGCGACGGCTCGCTTTCGGGCGGCCTGGCGTTTGAAGGCTTTAACAATGCCGCCGAACTCGATAGCAACCTGATCATCATCGTCAACGACAACGACCAGTCCATTGCCGAGAACCATGGCGGCCTCTATCGCAATCTGGCCGAGCTGCGCGCCAGCAACGGCACCTGTGAGCGCAACGTTTTCCGCGCGATGGGGCTCGACTACCGCTATCTGGACGCCGGTAACGATGTGTTGGCCCTAGTCGACGTGCTGCAGGAACTGCGCGATATCGATCATCCCATCGTGCTGCACGTCTCCACCGCGAAGGGCAAGGGCTTTGAGCCGGCCCAGAGCGACCCCGAGCGCTGGCATCATGTAGGTCCGTTTGACATGGCGACTGGGCGCAAGCTCTGCCCGGGCCATCCGAGCGAGCCTGCGCCGCGCACCTATGCCGACATTACGGGCGAGGCGCTCAGCGCCGCCATCGAGCGCGATCCGCAAGTCGTGGGCATCACGGCCGCCACGCCCTACATCATGGGCTTTACACCCGAGCTTCGCGCTGCCGCCGGCAAACAGTTCATCGATGTGGGCATTGCCGAGGAGCACGCCGTGACCTTTGCCACCGCGCTTGCACGCTCGGGCGCCAAGCCGGTCTTTGGCGTGTACGGCACGTTTTTGCAGCGCGCCTACGACGAACTGTGGCATGACCTGTGCCTCAACGATGCCCCCGCAACCATCCTGGTGTTTGGTGCGTCGATCTTTGGCACCACGTCCGAGACTCACCTTTCGTTCTTTGATATTTCCATGCTGGGCGGACTTCCCAACATGCACTACTTGGCGCCGGCCTGCATGGAGGAATACCTGTCCATGCTGAGCTGGTCGCTCGACCACCGCGAGCATCCCGTGGCGATCCGCGTACCGGGCATTGGCCTGGTTAGCCGCCCCGATCTGGCGCCTGCCGAGGACACCGACTACAGCGCCGTTCGCTACAACGTGGTGCGTCAGGGCCGCGACGTTGCCGTGCTCGCGCTTGGCGATTTCTTTGAGCTAGGCGAGCGCGTGGCAAACCGCTTGGCCGCCGAGTACGGCATCGAGGCCACGCTCGTCAACCCTCGCTTTGCAACCGAGCTCGACCGCGAGTTCCTCGACAGCCTTGCCGCCGAGCATCGCGTTGTCGTCACCCTCG
>CABRLT010000279.1 GCA_902471785.1 uncultured Collinsella sp. | reverse complement strand
ACGAGCTGGTGGAGATCACTCCCAAGAACATCCGCCTGCGCAAGCGTCTGCTCAATGCTACCGACCGCAAGAAGGCCGCAGTCCGCGCCGGTCAGGTCAACAAATAAGCGCCGAGCTTTATAGCGACTAACAAGAAAGGGCGCCGACCATCGCGGTCGGTGCCCTTTTTGGTGCACAGGGATTGAGTTGGTCTGCACCACCGCAAAGGTGTCTGTCCCCTTTGTGGCGGTTGACGGCTAGGCGGAAGGAAGGCCCGGAGTATTGGCGGCCTGCTGCGGCTTGAGGCGGGCGTTGCGCCAGATGATCTGGATGACGTAGCCGAGCGTAAAGACGAAGGCTACGCCGCTGACAAAGCTGCCCATAAGGGGAAGTGCCGTGAGTGCGCCCGCGGCGATACCGCCCACGGCGGCCATGGCGTAGCGGTTCTGGCTGTGTCCGATCATGCGTGCGATCACGGTGCCCGTAAACGCCGCCGAGACCAGAGCGATACCGATCACGGCGCACATGAGAGCTCCGGCGAGTGACAGACCTGCAATCGAGATGATGAGCAACAGGACGGCGGGAACGGCGGCCACCGTGCCCAAAAGACCGCTCACCCACAGAGGGGTAGGTCGTTGACGAAGCATGCCGGCGGCGCTGGCGGTCGCGCGCGGAAAGACGAGCTCGAGGAGGATTGCGACAAAGCAGGTGGAAAGCGCCGCGGCGACGATGCCGCCGATGGTGTCGTTAATCGTTGAGGTGTTCTCGTTCTCGGTACGGTCGATCTTGAGGGCTCCGACCTGAGCGCCCTCGGCCCGCTCGGGGTCCTCGGAAACATGCGCGCTCACGGTGCCGGTGATGCGGGCGTTTTTGCCCAAGACGAGCTTGTCGGCCCAAACCTCGACATCGCCCTCGACGGTGCCGTCGATGGTCACCGTATCGCCTGCAAGTGCTGCCGACTTGGTGGAGCCTCGCAGGGCAACAGTATCGCCCATCGCGTAAAAACAGTTGGCGGTGCTACCGGTGTTGAGCACGACGTGCTGACCGGCTACCGTCACGCTGCCATCGATTGCGGTTTTGGAGATATCGATGGTGCGCGCCGCCAGGCGAATGGCGCCGCCTACGGTGCAGTCGCGAATCGATAGGCTGTCGCCTGCCGCGATAATATCGCGGCCGATGGAGGCATCGTCCAGGTTAAGGCTTTGGCCAGCCCAGTACAGGTCGCCCGCGACGCCAGACGGATTTGAGTCAGCTTCGGTTGCGAGTACGTTGCCCGCGGTGTCTGTGCCGGCGAACGACGCCGTGGGAAGTACGGTCAGCGCAAGCGCAATCAGTACGAATAGGAGGGCGATGCGGGCCTGCGCTTTGTGGCGCTTGGTCGACGGTTCTAGGTTGCAAGGCATAGTGAATCCTTCGTTAGATACTCGGCATATATCTAACAGGGTACCCAACGTGCGAGCGCTCTAAAAGAACCTCTCGGTTGCATTTCGAAAGGTCGTGCCGTGCTATCTACTTTTTGCGATGTAAAAAGTGCGCGATGTCTTCTTCGGTGGGGCTTTTGATGTCAAAGCGCAGCGAGAGCCAGCGCAGACCCATGGTCACGATAACGCATACGACCAGCGCGGCGACATTGCTGACCAAGCCACTCATGACGAGGCTTACATAGCTTGCCGATCCGGCGATGGCCGCGATGGCATAAAAGTTGGTGCGTTGGAAAATGCCCGGAACCACGCCCATAAAGCCGTCGCGCAGCATGCCGCCGCCCACCGCGGTGAAAAAGCCCATCATGATGCAAACGACGGGTGCAAATCCGTAGACCAGTGCCTTGTCTGCGCCGGTTGCCGCATAGATGCCGACCGAGATGATGTCGAGCAGGGGGATGAGTTTGTCGGGCTTATCGACGATTGCCGGGAAGATGTAAATGATGGCCGCCGTGGCGATGGAGAGCGGCAGCGCCATTGGCTGGTTGAGGATGTAGACGTTGCCGACCTGGAGTGTCATGTCGCGCAAAAGACCGCCGCCCAGACCGCAGACTACCGCGAGTGCGACCGCGCCCACCAAGTCGAGCTTGTGTTCGCGCGCAACCAGCACACCCGAGATCGATGCAGCGACAACGGCGAACATCTCGAGCCAAAATGGGATAGCGACCATGGCATCCGAGGCATGTGAGGTAACGGTTATGGCGGCGACGACGGGCAAGATGGGGTCCTTTGAGTTGCGGGTTTGGACAATGCCCGTACATAGTACATGTTCGGCGCCTATTGCGACCCTATTGCTCGGCAAACGGTCGGGACTGGGTACGGTCATAGGGCCCAAGCATGTACATCACCCTCCAAAGATGTCGAACAATGCCGTTTTTGGAGGGTGGTGTACGTGTTTGGGGATCTGGGTTGATGCTGAATGCGATGGGGGCGTGGCTGAATAGGAGGGATGTCCAAATTTTGAGCGGAGCTCAAAATTTATTCGGTCGGCTT
>CABRLT010000278.1 GCA_902471785.1 uncultured Collinsella sp. | reverse complement strand
AATCTCCCGGTTTGAGCCTGCATTCAAGCTCAAAGTGGGAGATTATCCACTCTCATTTGTTGTATGTCCGAAAATCCACGCTCGTTTAAATTCTGCCTACATTTGCAGGAACAGTTCGTGGAGGCGGGTGTCTTCGTCGAGTTCGGGGTGGAAGGTTACGCCGAGCTGGTTGCCCTGGCGGGCGGCGACGATGCGCCCGTCGACTTTCGCTAAGGCCTTGGCGTCGCCGTGGACCTCGACGATGCGGGGCGCGCGGATAAACGTCAGCGGCACCTCACCGTCGATACCGCCTACCTGCCCCTTGGTGCGAAAGCTGCCGAGCTGTCTGCCGTAAGCATTGCGCTCAACGAGCACATCCATGGTTGCCAAGCGCGGCGTCCCCTTATCGTCGTGGGCGGCAAGATCGCGCGCCAACAGAATCAAGCCGGCGCAGGTGCCCAGGACGGGCATGCCCTCAACAATGCGGGTGCGAAGCTCATCGAGCATACCAAGCTCGGCAAGTAACTTGCCCTGAACGGTGGACTCGCCGCCGGGGAGGACCAGACGGTCAAAGTTCTGCTGCAAATCGGCCGCCTGCCTCAGCTCGATACAACGTGCGCCCAGCTCGGACAGTCTTGCCTCGTGCTCGGCAAAAGCGCCCTGGACCGCCAGCACGGCGACCGTTTGGTCTGCATAATCGCTCATGTGCGATCCTTTCTGCTGGACTAGCGCCCGCGCTCCTCCATGATGATCTCGATTTCGTCGGCGTTGATGCCCACCATGGCCTCGCCCAGGTCCTCCGAAAGCTCGGCGATGAGCTTGGCGTCGGTGAAGTTTGCCACGGCCTTGACGATGGCGGCGGCGCGCTTGGCGGGGTCGCCGCTCTTAAAGATGCCCGAGCCAACAAAGACGCCCTCGGCGCCCAGCTGCATCATCAGCGCGGCATCGGCCGGGGTCGCTACGCCGCCGGCGGCAAAGTTCACGACGGGAAGCTTGCCCGTGGCATGGACCTCGCGTACCAGCTCGACCGGAACCTGCAGTTGCTTGGCTGTCTCAAAGAGCTCGTCGTCGCGCAGGGCAACAACGTCGCGGATCTGCTTTTGGATCTTGCGCATGTGACGCACGGCCTGAACGACGTCGCCCGTACCCGGCTCACCCTTGGTGCGAATCATAGTGGCGCCCTCGGCAACACGGCGCAGCGCCTCGCCCAGATCGCGGGCGCCGCAGACAAATGGCACGTCAAACTGGGTCTTGTCGATGTGATAGACGTCATCGGCAGGGGAGAGAACCTCGGACTCGTCGATGTAATCGATCTCGATGGCCTGAAGGACCTGCGCCTCGACGATGTGACCGATGCGGCACTTGGCCATGACGGGGATGGAGACGGCCTCCTGGATGCCCTTGATCATCTTGGGGTCGCTCATGCGCGAGACGCCGCCTGCGGCACGGATGTCGGCCGGGATGCGCTCGAGTGCCATGACGGCGCAGGCGCCTGCCTCCTCGGCGATGCGTGCCTGCTCGGGCGTGGTGACGTCCATGATGACGCCGCCCTTGAGCATCTGCGCGAGTTCGCGATTGAGTTTGACGCGATCGGCCTTGCTGGTCTGTTCTGCCATGGTTGCTCCCTTGGTTGGCATGTGCATTGCTTGACGGAACATCCTATCGGGGAGCTGGGTATGACAAAATACTCAGTTTTCGAGATAATTACAAGGTCAGACTAATACCAGATTGAATGACTTAATAAGGTCAGGTGATAGGCTCATGCTTGACTACAATTTGGAACAACGCGGCGAGGCATCGCTTTATGAGTATGTTTACCAGCAAATTCGAGATGATATCGTTGCTGGACGTATTGCGGCGGGGGAGCATCTGCCGTCTAAGCGCGCCTTTGCCAGTCATCTGGGAATCAGTGTCATTACCATCGAGAATGCATATAGCCAGTTACTTGCCGAGGGCTATATTTGCTCAATGCCGCGTCGTGGCTACTACGCTTGCAAGCTTCCGGATGCACCGGTTTTGCCTTTGGCTTCGCAGGGCATCGGCCGAGATACCGTCTCTGTGGGCCTCAGCGCGCATGATGTCAACGGACAGGTCGAGCTGTTCGATGCACTTTCTCCTTCCGCTTTGGAGGCGGCGCGGCTTTGGCAAAGCGCACTACGGGCGACGCTGGCATCCGAAGATGAGCGCGAAATCTTTTCGCCCGCACCGGCGCAGGGCACCGCTCGGCTGCGACGCGCAATTGCTCACCATCTGCGTGGGACAAGGGGCATGAATGTCGACCCCAACAACATTGTTATCGGTGCAGGCGCCCAGCTGCTCGATACCATGTTGGTTCAGTTGCTTGGAGCCGACAAGGTGTATGCCGTTGAGGACCCGGGCTATTTGCGTCTGACGCGTATCTATCAGGCTATGGGCTGCCAAGTACGACATATCCCGTTGGATGATGAGGGCGTGGACTTGAGCACTCTGCAGAAAAGCG
>CABRLT010000277.1 GCA_902471785.1 uncultured Collinsella sp. | reverse complement strand
CGGATAACGAAGCGCTGTTTACGCCTGAGCTGGTGTTTTTTGATTGGGAGTGTGCGACGCCGGGCGAGGTGTTTGCGCGGCTCGAGGGTGAGCTTGCCCCGCGCGGCTACATTTCGTCCGGTTGGCTCGATGCCGTCCGCGCACGCGAGGACGTCTATCCCACGGGCCTTGCCATGCCGGCGGCCAACATCGCCATCCCGCACACCGATCCCGGATTTGTGGCTAAGCCCTATATCGCGGTGGTGAAGCCCGCGGCGCCCGTGGTGTTCAGTGCAATGGCGGGCATGGGTGCCCCCGTGCCGGCGCAGATCATCATCAATCTGGGCATCGCCGAGCCGGGCGGCCAGGTCGAGGCCCTGCAATCGCTTATGAATATCTTTATGGATGCCGCCGCCGCAGCCGATGTGCTCGGCCAGACCACATGCCAGGGCATGGTCGACGCCATCCGTCGCCACTTTTAGGGCCGGCACTTGGGGACTGTCCCCAACTGCCGGCAGAAAAGGAATGTCCCTAACTGCCGACAGCCAGAACAGCCCCCTTTGCACCAAAATGGTGCAGATTGACCTGTCCCCCATGCACCAGGTGTGTCGCGGGGTCCGCGTTGTGACACAATGGCGTTTGTTCGATTCGTGATGCGAAAGGCCAACTATGGCAAACAAGAAAAAGAACTCCGAGGCCGCGCCGACGCCCGAGCAGCAGGCTCGCGCTGCCTCCAGCTCTCGTAAGAAGCAGCGCAAGACGTACGTGTCTAAGACCGTCAAGATCGTCCTGGTGGTTATCGGCGTGCTGGCAATGCTGCTTTCCGTCTCGGCCATGGCATGCTCCGGTCTCATGTCGCAGGCAGAGGATACCTCGAGCTACAAGCTTACCGGCGGTGTCGCCGCCACCATCAACGGCACCAACCTCACCGAGGACACCGTGACCAAGCAGATCATGAGCATGCGCACGTCCTACGGTTACACCAAGGACAAGGACTGGGCACAGTATCTGGTCGACAACGACCTGACGCCCAAAAAGTACCGCAAGCAGCTCATCGATTCCTACACGCAGCAGATTCTGCTCCAGCAGGCGCAGAAGGAAAACGGCGTGACGGTGTCGGACGAGGAGGTCGAGAAGGCATGGAAGGACGCGTGCAAGAGCGCGGGCGGTGCCAAGGCCTTTAAGAAGACCCTTAAGACCTACGGCTATACCGAGGACACCTACAAGGACTCGCTCAAGGAGAACCTGGCACAGCAAAAGCTTAAGGACGCCGTGGCGCCCACCAGTAAGCCCAAGGACAGTGAGATCGTCGATTACATCAACGAGAACCTGTCTAACTACAACGATGCCCGCCGCTCGTCGAACATCCTGATCAAGGTTGATTCCGACGCATCTGACGAGGACAAGGCCGCCGCCAAGGCCAAGGCGCAGGAGTGCCTGGACAAAATCAACTCCGGCGAACTGAGCTTTGAGGACGCCGTGAAGCAGTATTCCGATGACACCGGCTCCAAGGAGAAGAAGGGCGATGTGGGCTGGGACAAGCTCACCACCTTCGTCGACAGCTACCAGGCGGCGCTCGAGGGACTCAACAAGGGCGATGTGAGCGACGTGATCGAGTCGACGTACGGTTACCACGTCATCAAGTGCACCGACTACTTCCATGTCGATAGCCAGGTCGATGACATCAAGCAGGTACCCAAGGACATCAAGAAGTATATTTCCAACGTGGTGAAGACGCAGGCGGCCAGCACTGCATACAGCGAGTGGCTGGAACAGTACAAGAAGGACGCCGACATCACCGTCAACCCCATGCCCAAGGACGTACCGTACAACGTCAGCCTGAAGGGCGTCACCAAGAGTTCGACCGACGATTCGTCGACGACTGAGTAATCATGGGGCGGTGCTCATGCGAGTGCCGCCCACACTATTAAGGAGGATTTGCAGATGACCAACGAAGAGCTGCAGCAGGAAATGATCGCCGCCATGAAGGCCAAGGATAAGGTTCGCCTGTCCATCATTCGCCAGGTCAAGGCCGAGGTGAAGAATATCGAGGTTAACGAGCGCCGCGACGTGACCGAGGAAGACGTCAACAACATGATCAAGCGTCTGATTAAGCAGACGAGCGAGACGCTGGAGATGTCCATTAAGGCCGGTACCGACCAGGACCGTACTGACAACCTGACCGAGCAGGTCAAGATTCTGGAGAGTCTGCTGCCCGCGCAGGTTTCGGGCGAGGAGCTCGAGGCCCTGATCGAGCAGGTCATCGCCGAGCTGGGCGCCACGTCCAAGAAGCAGATGGGCCAGGTCATGGGGGCACTCGGCAAGGCCACCGGCGGCAACTTCGATAAGCCTGCCGCGGCAAAGATCGTCGGCGCCAAACTCGCGTAATTTGTTACGCGGTTTTACCAAACCGCGTAACGGCTCGACGCTGCAAACCCGTACACGCGGCAATCAGACGTTCAATTTCAAGGGCGCGACCAGAAGGTCAG
>CABRLT010000276.1 GCA_902471785.1 uncultured Collinsella sp. | reverse complement strand
GGAAGTCCCAGCAGATGCTGCAGGTAGATTTGGCGCGGCGTGGAGCCCAGCAGGTCGCATCCGCGCACGACCTCGGTGACGCCCATGGCAGCGTCGTCGACCACCACGGCCAGCTGATAGGCAAACACGCCGTCGCTGCGGCGCACCAAAAAGCCACGGCCAGCTGGTAGGCAAACACGCCGTCGCTGCGGCGCACCAAAAAGTCGCCGCATTCGGTGGCGAGTGCTTCGCATTGGGCACCATACGTGCGGTCCACGAATTCGACCACATCGTCTGCGAGGTCGTCGACGGCGGGCACGCGCAGGCGCGTGGCCGGAGCGCGCAGAACGCTGCGGTGGGCAACCTCCTCGGCAGAAAGGCCTCGGCAGGCGCCGCGATAGATAGGCATGCCGTCGCTGGCATGCGGTGCGCTCGCGGCGTGGAGCTCGGCGCGCGTGCAAAAGCAGGGGTAGGTGAGGCCGGCGTCTTGCAGCCGGCGCAGGGCGCTCTCGTACAGATCCAAGCGATCGTGCTGGTAGTAGGGGCCTTCGTCCCACTCAAGCCCTAGCCAAGCCAGGTCGTCAATCAATTGAGCGGCAAGTTCCGGGCGCTTGCAGCGATCATCCAGGTCCTCAATGCGTAACACGATGCTGCCGCCCTGGCTGCGGGCCGAAAGCCACGCGCACAGGCAGCTGAACACGTTGCCCAGGTGCATGCGGCCCGAGGGCGACGGGGCAAAGCGACCCACGACAGGCGCAGGAGCGGAGGCGGGCAGCGTCGTTGGCGCGTCCGCGGAGGGCGTTGATATGTTGCGTGTTTTGATATCCATGCGGACGAGTATAGCGCGGGACACGGTAGGGAAGGCGTTGCCGTGGCTCGCAAGTTGGCGGCGCTGCGCATTGCGCACGGCGGGTTTGCGGCTCAACGTCTCGATCGCCGCGCACTGACTCAGCCTCACAAACGACAGAAACCCCGGCAGCTCTTCGCAACTGCCGGGGTTTCCGCGGAAAAGGGGGACATGATCCTCGAACGAACGGCAAAGGGGCAAACCGTTTTCGCTCAACTGCTTTATGCCCCTCGGCTGGCGGCTCAATCAGCGCATGCCGCGCCCACACAAAGCCGCTACACCTGTGACGGAGCTGTGAAGTGGTATCTATCGTTGGTGCAGGCCATGCCAAGGAGTGTCCCAAACTGCCGGCAGATAAGGAACGTCCCTAAGTGCCAGGCTCGGGTGGGACTTTTGTCCCATTTGGCGCTCCGGTCGCCTAGATATTCGTCATGTGTGCCCGTAAACGTGGGACAATGGCGCTGTTGGTATCACAGACAAAGGATGTGCCTATGAACGCCCCCGTTGCCAAGACCTGTCGGCAGCGCCGCCTATTCGCGCGATTCGCTTTCGTCTGCGCGCTCGTCGCGCTTGCGTTGTTGCTGCTGCCTGCCGCCGCGCATGCCGACGGCTACTCTATGACCCAAACCTATATCGGTGCCACGGTCGAGGCCGATGGGTCGTTGACCGTTGTCGAGGGACGCCAGTTCGATTTCGACGACGACGTCAACGGCGTGTATTGGGATATCAATACGGGCACCAACCAGCAGGGCGGCGCGGCGGGCGTCGACGTGCTGAGCGTCGAGGAAGACGATGCCGCGTTTAACAGGGTCGACTATGCAAACAAAGGTGACAGCGGCGTCTATACGGTTGAGCAGTCCGACGGCGGCGTAAAGATCAAGGTTTTCAGCCCCCACGAGAGCGGCGATAGCGTGATCTATTACGTGAGCTACACCATGACCGGTGCGGTCATGAACTGGGCCGATACCGCTGAGCTCTACTGGAAATTTGTAGGTGACGGCTGGTCCGCGGATTCCGACGATGTCGAGATGGAAGTGTACTTCGCAAATGCCGCTGCCGGGACGGCGGCCGTCAAGGGCGATAACTTCCGCGCATGGGGCCACGGCCCGCTGACGGGTGACGTATCGCTCGATGCGGACGAACCCATGGTCACCTACACCATTCCCTGCGTGCATCAGGGCGAATTCGCCGAGGCACGCATCGCCTTCCCCAGCGACTGGGTGCCGCAGCTTGCCGCTTCAAGCGAAGAGCGCATGTCAACGATCCTGAGCGAAGAGAAGGCGTGGGCCGACGAAGCTAACGCCCGCCGCGCTCACGCTCGCATGATTGCCAATGTACTTGCCGTACTAAGTGTTGTCGCGGCGGTGGCCTTTACCGGCACAATCGTTGTGCTCAAGCTGCGCCGCCGCAAGCCCAAGCCGCTTTTCCAGGACGAATATTTCCGCGATGTGCCTTCGGCCGACCATCCCGCCGTGCTTTCGGCCCTCATGAGCTGGAACGAGGTGCCCGATCAGGCATATATCGCCACGCTCATGAAGCTTACTGACGACCGTGTGATCAAGCTGGAGCAGGCGACCGTGACCAAGGCCAAGAAGGGTCTGTTGGGGCGCGAAAAAGAGGAGCAGACGTATCGCGTGACGGTGAG
>CABRLT010000275.1 GCA_902471785.1 uncultured Collinsella sp. | reverse complement strand
ACAACGGCAACATCTTTATGCACTTTGGCCGCAGCGAGCAGTTCAAGATCTACGACATCCAGGATGGCAAGGTGCTCAACGAGCAGGTCGTAGGCACCGGTGGCACCGGCCACGGCGCCTTGGCGGGCCTGCTTGCCAACGGTGGCGTTGACACGCTCATTTGCGGCGGTATCGGCGGCGGCGCTATCAACGCGCTTGCCCAAGCCGGCATCACGGTATACGCAGGTGCCCAAGGCGGCTGCGACGCTTGCGTCGAGGCCCTTATCGCCGGTACGCTCGCACAGAACGGCAAGGCCACGTGCGACTGCCACGGCCACGACCACGCCCACGAGCATGGCGACTCCTGCAGCTGCCACGGCCATCACGAGCACGAGGGCCACGAGGGCTGTGGCTGCCACTAGCGGCAAATGCTCTGGCGCCAAGACGTGCCATTCGCGCAACAAACCACACAACGGCGAAGGCCGCCTGGAGTACCATCCAGGCGGCCTTCGCCATACACGACTCAACCAGTCGTTACTTCTTATTGCGCATCTGCGCTTCCATCTGGCGCAGCAGGTCCATATCGGACTTGGGGCCACCCGTTCCCAGGCCACCCAGGCCGCCCATGCCGCCAAGACCCATGGCGTCCAGACCGGGAATATTGGGCATGCGCATCTTCTTGCCCTTCTTACCCTTTTTGCCCTTCTTGCCGCCGGCCTGCGCCTGATTGGCCATCGTGCGCATGCGGCCCATCATCTTATTCATCTCGCCCCACTGCTTCATAAGGCTGTTGACCTCGGTGGGGGTCACGCCGGCGCCCTTGGCAATGCGGGCACGGCGCTGACCGTTGATGATGGAGGGACGCAGGCGCTCCTCCTTGGTCATCGACATGATGATGGCCTCGTTCTTATCGAAGATGCCCTCGTCCAGGTTGCCACCCATCTGGTTGAGCGCGCGCTGGCCGCCGGGGAGCATACCCAGGATACCCTTCATGCCGCCCATCTTCTTGACGGCCTTCATCTGGTCGAGCATGTCGTTCATGGTGAAGCCCTCGCGCAACATGCGCTCGGCAGCTTCGAGCTGCTCGGCGTCGGCCGCTTCCTGGGCTTTCTCGATGATGCCGACGACGTCGCCCATGCCCAAAATGCGCTTGGCCATACGGTCGGGATAGAACGGCTCGAGCGAATCGGGCTTCTCGCCCATGCTCACGAACTTGATGGGCTTACCGGTCACCTGACGCACGGAAAGCGCGCCGCCGCCACGGGCGTCACCGTCGAGCTTGGAGATGATCACGCCGTCAAAGTCGGTGCGCTCGGCAAAGGTCGAAACGACGTTGACGATGTCCTGGCCGGTCATGGCGTCGACGACCATCAGCACCTGGTCGGGCTTGACGGCCTTCTTGATGTCGACGGCCTCCTGCATCATCTGCTCATCGATCTGCAGACGACCGGCGGTATCGACGATGACCACGTCGCGTAGGTGGTCGACGGCCTCCTGGATGGCACCCTTGGCGATGTCGACCGGATGCGCGCCGTCGCCGCGGAAGACCGGCACGCCGATCTCGCCACCGAGCGTCGCCAACTGGTCGGCTGCGGCGGGGCGGTAGACGTCGCACGCGGCGAGCAGCGGTGAGCGGCCCTGCTTCTTAAGCAGGTAGGCCAGCTTTACGGCCGCCGTGGTCTTACCGGAGCCCTGCAGGCCCACGAGCATAATGACGTTGGGGATACGATTGCTAAAGACGAGCTTGCTCTCGGTTGAGCCGAGCATCTCGGTGAGCTCGTCGAGCACGATCTTGACGACGTTTTGCGCCGGCGACAGCGACTCCATGACCTCTGCGGTCATGCAGCGCTCCTTAGTCTTGGCGACGAACTCCTTGACAACCTTAAAGTTAACGTCGGCCTCGAGCAGCGCCATGCGAATATCGCGCATGGCCGAAGTAATATCGGCCTCGGTCAGCTTGCCCTTGCCGCGCAGGCGGTCAAATGTGTCGTTGAGGCGATCGCTCAGGGAATCAAACACTAGTCACTCCTTAATTGGACTCGCCCACCAGGGCGCGGCAGAAATCTTTGGCATTGAACTCCTGCAGGTCATCGACCTGCTCGCCCACGCCGATGCGCAGGATCGGGAGCTTGAGCTTCTCGGCTACGGCCATGGCGATACCGCCCTTTGCCGTGCCGTCGAGCTTTGTCATGATAATACCGTCCAGGCCCAGCGCCTCGTTAAACTCGAGCGCCTGGTTCAGACCGTTTTGGCCCGTCGCGGCGTCGATCACAAGCACGACCGAAACCGGCATGGGACCGGCGGCCATATTGGCGGCGCGCTTACGCGTCACATTGACCACCTTGGCAAGCTCACGCATGAGTTCGGGGCTCGTGTGCAGACGGCCGGCGGTGTCGATAAGCACCAGGTCGCTGCCGCGCTTGTCGGCCTCATCGAGCACGTCATAGCAAACGCTTGCCGGATCGGAGCCGCGGTCGCGCTTGATGACGGGAACGCCG
>CABRLT010000274.1 GCA_902471785.1 uncultured Collinsella sp. | reverse complement strand
GTTGTGGTCTTGCGGCCGCGGGCGGGCTTCTTCTCCTTGGTCGGGCAGTCCATGTTCACGCAGATGCGCCACGGGCCGCGCGCCGTGTTGACCACCACGATGGGAGCGCCGCACTCGGGACAGGTCTCACCCGTCGCCTCGAGCTTGCCACGTGCCGGCAGCGGATAGCTCACGCCGCAATCATCGTAGTTGGTGCAGCGGATAAAGCGCTTGCCGCTCTTTTCACTCTTGTGCGCGATCAGGTCGCCGTGGCGTCCTGCCTCGGCGCACACCTTGCACTCGCCCACCTTAAGGTCGGGCTCGTAGTTGGTGGGGCACGTGGGGTTCACGCAAATCTCGAAGGCCTTCTGGCGGAACGGCTGGCACTTAATGCGCGGCGCGCCGCACTCGGGGCACACGGCCGCCTCACCCTCGAGTGGGCTCACCTTGACGCCGCTCGGCACCGGATAGGTCACGTCGCAGTCGGGCCAGCCCATGCAGCCAATGAAGCTGCCGCGGGTCTTGGCGCTCGTCTTCATAACCAGGTCCTTGCCGCACTTGGGGCAGGCGCCCACGCGCGCATCGGCCGTGACGGCGTCGCTGATGGCGTCGCCCAGCTCCTGCGTGTGCTTGAGCAGCTCGTCGAGCACGCCAGCCAGCAGTGCGCGCGAGTGCGTCACGACATGCTCTTCGGTATCCTCGCCGCGCTCCACGCGGGTCATATCGCCATCGAGCTCGCTGGTCATATCGGGGCTCGTGATGCGCGGGGCAAACTGCGTCAGCGCGTCGATGATGGCGATGCCCAGCTGGCTCGGCTCAACGGGATCGTTTTTGAGGTAGCGCACGGCGTACAGGCGCTCGATGATGCTCGCGCGCGTGGACTTGGTGCCCAGGCCGCGCTTTTCCATCTCCTGCACGAGCTTGCCCTGGCTGTAGCGCGCGGGCGGCTCGGTCTGCTTGGCCTCAAGCTTAATGTCGAACACGTCGACCGTGTCGCCCTGCTCCAGCGGCGGCATCTGCTCGTCGCGCTTGAGTCCGTACGGGTACGCCTCGCGGAAACCCGGGGTCACGAGCACATCGCCCGAAGCCACGAACGGCTCACCGTTCACGTCGAGCTCGAGCTTGGTATTCTCGATGGTCGCGGGGCCCATAAGCGTCGCCAGGAAGCGGCGGGCGATGAGGTCGTAGAGCTTGCGCTGGCCGCCATCGAGCGTGGACGGATCGCCTTCGCCCGTGGGGTAGATGGGCGGGTGGTCGGTGGTCTCGACTTTGCCGCGCGTGGGCTTCATGGGGCCGGCGAGTACCTTTTTGCACACGGGCGCCAGCGCCGGGTTGATCTTTGCCAGGTCGCTCACCACGGCGCCCAGATCGAGCGTCGCAGGGTACACGGTGTTGTCGACACGCGGATAGCTGATGAGGCCCGCCATGTAGAGGGACTCGGCGATGCGCATCGTACGCGCAGGCGAGATGCCCTCGGCCGCGGCGGCAGCCTGCAGCGAGGTCGTCGCGAACGGCGTGGGCGGCTGCTGCTTACGGGAGCGCTTGGTCACCGCGGCGACGGTTGCCGTCGTAGCGCCGTCGACGTGGCCGTACGCCGTCTCAGCAGCATCTTTGTCGGTAAAACGTGTCGTCTTGTGGGCAACCTTAAAGCGATCGTCCTCGGCAGCGCCCTGCGCGGCGCCCATGCCACGAATCTGCCAATAGTCCTCGGGCACAAACGCCATGCGCTCGCGCTCGCGTTCGACCACCAGAGCGAGCGTCGGCGTCTGCACGCGGCCGGCAGAGCGCACGTTGCCAAAGCCGCCAAACTTGGCGAGCGTCAGATAGCGCGTGAGCACCGCGCCCCAAATGAGGTCGATGTGCTGGCGGCTCTCGCCGGCGTCGGCCAGATTCTGGTCGAGCGAGACGAGGTTATCGAAGGCCTGCGTGATCTCGGCCTTGGTAAACGAAGAATACTGAGCGCGGGCAACCGGCAAATCCGGCGCCACCTCGCGCACCTTGTTGAGGGCGTCCGAGCCGATCAGCTCGCCCTCACGGTCGAAGTCCGTGGCGATGATAACGCTGTCGGACTTTTTGGCGAGGTTTTTGAGCGAACGAATGAGCTCCTTCTCGGCCGGCAGCTTAATGACGGGCGCCCAGGTGAGGTACGGCAGGCTCTCGAGCTTCCAGCCCTTGATGGAGATACCGTCGGCAAGGAACGGCTTGCGCTTGGTGTCGTAGGGCGGACGGGCTAGACCGTCGGGCATATCGGCCGGCAGCATCTCTCCGTCCTCGGTCACCGAATACCAACCCAGCTTTTTATCGAACAGCACGCTGTCGCAAAAATCGGGCGCCAGGATGTGACCGGCCAGGCCGATGGTCACGCACTCCTCGCCCTTCCACTCAAAACGGTAGATGGCGGTGTTGTACACCTTGTCCTTTTTGGGCTTACCCATGGACAGACGCTCAGCGATCTGACGCGCGGCGTCGTTTTTCTCGGCGATGATGAGCTTCAAAAGAGGCT
>CABRLT010000273.1 GCA_902471785.1 uncultured Collinsella sp. | reverse complement strand
AGATGTAAGTCTATAGAAACGTTTGACGTTATTAACGTAAGGCGATACTATGATTGCATCTTATCGGGTCTGCTTTGAGTGGAGACAGGGGATGGCTTGGAATGTCGAAATCGTCGATTACCACAAATGAAGAGGCTGCGACTGATTTGCTGTCGCCGGTGACTCCTGGTGAGCTTCTCAAAGAGGAGTTTCTTGTTCCCATGGGCATTTCTCAATATCGCCTTGCGAAGGAGACCGGGATTCCGGCTCAGCGTATCGGGCAGATTGTCTTGGGAAGACGCCGTGTGACGGCTGACACGGACCTTCGTCTTTGCCGTTACTTTGGTCTGACGGATGGTTATTGGCTTCGCGCGCAGATGGCGTTTGATCTCGAGGCCGAGAAAAGGCGGATTAAACCTGAGCTCGACAAGATTGTTCCTGTCCAGCAGGCCATCGCATTGTAGGGCCCAAAGACGCTGAGAATGGAGTGACGATGAAGCGACGTCGGCAATCTGTTGTATATAGTCCGGGTGGTTGCGGGTGCGGTTTGTTACTGCTCCCGGTTGTTGTGCTGGGCATTGGCATGATGTTTGCACTTGCCGGATTGGCTGCGGCGGCGCTCGTGTTGCTGATTGTCGCCATTGGCGCGACGATCTGGCTCTATCGTTGTCGCGAACAACGCCGCGCCGACGGCAAAACCAATGTGGGATGGATTGTCTTTTTGGCTATCGCATACCCGCTGAGCGTTAGCTACCTTATGATCTTTGTCCTGTTGATGATCAGCGCCTTTACCGGGGAATCCGTCACAGTGGGTTGATCCTGCCTGCTGACGGTCGCGTAAAGAGCGTTTGCTCGGCGCTTGGACAACTGCATTGACCGTTTACCGTAGCCTTAGCTCTGAGCTAATGAATTCAAGTTCAATCCTTTCTACGATGTGCTGTGTGCCGGCACGGTAGCCGGATCGTAGGAAGGATGAATAATGAAAAAGCTCGAAAATGAAGTGCTGCTGAGCCGTCGCGCCGCGCTTGGCGCATTCGCGACCGTTGTCCTGGGTGTTTCCGGTCTCCTGACTGGCTGTGGCAATGACAAGGCGACGGTCACCGAGGATGCTGGCGATAGCGATAAGAAGGAAGAGCCGAAAAAAGAAGAGCAGCCCACGACTGACCTGGCTGTTGGCACAACCGTGACCACGGCCGCCGGCCTTTCCGTTGTCGTCGATTCCGTCCAGACAGGTCTTACCAATTATGACGGCTCGACTATGACGGGCATTCACGTCACGTACGTCAACAACGGCGATGAGGGCGCGGATTACAATGTCTACGACTGGAAGGGCGAGGACGCCAACGGTGCTCAGCAGAATCAGGGCTACTACAGCGAAGGCTCTGAAGAGCTGCAGTCGGGCACCCTTGCAGCCGGCGGTACTGTTGCGGGCAATATCTATTTTGACGGCGACATCAAAAAGGCTTTGTACTTTGCCAGCATGTTTGATAAGTCTGCCACCGCAAGCTGGGTGTTGGCCTAGTATGTCGCTGCCGTTGCGTCGCATAGGGGGTGAAGCCGTATGCCCGATAAGAAGTTGACGGAGGAACTGCTCAATGAGTTGCTCGATGCGCCGAGTATCGACGGCTATATCAGGGAGCACGACTTTGCCGCCCCGTCGCTTTCGGACTACCTTAAGCAACTGCTGCAGGAAAAGGGCTTGGAGCGTTCGCGCGTGGTGCGTATGGCCGACCTCAACGAAACGTTTGGCTATCAGATTTTTACGGGCGCGCGCCACCCGAGTCGAAATAAAGTGCTGCAGATTGCATTCGCGATGGCGTTATCGATGAAGGAGACCAACCGCGCACTTACGGCTGCCGGGGCAAACGTCCTCAACTGCAAGGACCGTCGTGATGCGATTATCATCTTCTGCATCGATCGTGGCTGCAGCCTGCAAAAGGTCAATGAGGAGCTGTATCGCTTTGGCGAGGAGACGGTGAGTTAACGGCTGACTGTTGGTGGCAGGGCCGTCCGCTATATTTCAAACGTGCAGGGCACGGGTGCTACAGGGCGTCTGTGCCCTGCGCTATGATGGACGCTATGGATACTCAGAACCCAACATAATCCGATGATGAGCTGACTGCCGCGCTCGCCGAGCATTTGGCATCTCTCGACCGCGATGATAGCTATCGCGTGGAACGTGTGCTGAAGCGCTCGTCCGTTGAAACAACCGATCTCGTGTACTTCGAAGGAACCGGCGGAGGATCGCTCGGCCCCTTTGTCCGCAAACGCATCGATGCTTCGGCCCAGATTGGCGGGGCGTATGAGCGCCTGTTTGCGGCCCAGCGTGCCGGACGGCGTTTTGAGCACCTGCCCCGGATTGTCGATTGCCGCCGTGCGGGCGACGAGCTTGACGTGGTGATGGAATACATTGAAGGCGAGACGCTCGAGGCCTTGGTGGGACGTTTGGGTGCGACCCCCGATTATGCGCGCGGGTTGTTTCCGGCCCTGTGTGATGCGGTGGCAGAGCTCC
>CABRLT010000272.1 GCA_902471785.1 uncultured Collinsella sp. | reverse complement strand
TGCGTTCTGCCGCCTTTATGGCGTGCCGCCTGACGTTGATGATGGCCGGCATGAGCGCCATTACACTCACCACGCCGACGCTCGACCTCACCGCGGGCTTTGAGCGCCTGCTCGCGCCGTTTGCGCGTGTGGGACTTCCTGCGCACGAGCTCGGCATGATCATGGGTATCGCGCTACGCTTTATGCCGCAGTTTGCCACCGAGATGAAGCAGACGGCCGATGCGCAGGCGAGCCGCGGTGCGCGCGTGACGGGAGGCCCGCTCGGCGGCGTGCGTATGCTCGGCAGTGTGGCGATTCCGCTGTTCACGGGCGTGTTCCGCCATGCCGAGACGCTGTCTGCTGCCATGGATGCACGCTGCTATCACGGCGAGCAGGGCCGCACGCGCCTGCATGCGCTTGCATTTGGCCGTGGCGATGCGTTGGCGGCGGTGGTGACGGCGTTGCTGCTCATCTGCGTCATCGTCATCAATCTTCAACTTGTTTAGGCGCGATTCGAGCGCAAGAAAGGGGTCCCTATGACCGACAACGACCGCACGGCTCAGCTTGAGCGCGCCTGTTCATATCTCAGGCGCATTCCGGCGTGGTATCTGGCCACGACCGATGTGGCCGACGGGCATCAGCCCCGCGTGAGGCCGTTTTCGTTTGCCATGGTCGATGACGGTAAGTTGTGGTTTTGCACGTCGCGCGACAAGGACGTGTGGGCGGAGCTGAGTGCGAATCCCAAGTTTGAGCTCTCGGGCTGGAAGCCGGGGGAGTGTTGGATCGTGTTGACCGGCGAGGCCGCACTTGAGGACGACGCAGTTGCGAGCGACAAGGTGCGTCAAGCAGGCTTTAAGCACATGGTGGGCATTGGCGAGGAACACGAGAGTGCCAACGACGGCCGCCTTGCGTTCTTTTCGGTCCGCAACATTGCCGCGCGGTTCTGCGATATCGACGGCAGCGAGGAGCGCCTGGAGCTCTAGCTCGCACGATCCAGGCTCCCAAACTAGCTAGTACAGGAGGAAACGTGGACGGATTGAATACGGTTTTGGAGTATCTGACGTCGGTGCCGGCGTGGTATCTGGCGACGAGCGTGGACGGGCAGCCACATGTGCGTCCGTTCTCGTTTGCACAGATTCAGGACGGCAAGCTGTGGTTTGTGACAGCGCGCACTAAAGATGTGTGGCAGGAGCTGCTGCAAAACCAACGCTTTGAGGCCACGAGTTGGTGGCCGGGCCATGGCTGGCTCATCTTGCGCGGGCGTGCCGGCTTGGATGACCGGGCTTTAGACGAAATGCGCGAAGCCGGGTGGAAGCATCTAGAGCGCCTGGGCGAGCACTATGAGGGTCCTAACGACCCCACGCTCGTCTTCTTTAGCGTCGAGGATCCTGAGGCTTTTATCTGCAATCACGACGAATGGGTGCCGGTCGAGCTCTAGCCAGCTGGCTCATCCCAACAACTTAGTTTTCGCATGGACGGGCCCCGTGTTGCCCGGCGCCGTAAGGAGTGCCGGTCGATACGGGGCCCGCTCAATTTGTCAATTCCTTCAAGCGAATGTGTCGGGAATGTTTCAATGCATGAACATACAAGCCATTTACGTGTTCATGCATCTTTTGGTGCTAAAGTTTCAACCCACCTCATAACGACTGCTGAGAAATGCGCATCGGTGCATAAATCGCAGACAAGGAGTCTGATATGTCTTTGAAGGTTGGAATCGTCGGCGCGGCTGGATATGCCGGAGCCGAGCTCATTCGCCTCGTGCTTGGCCATCCCGAGTTTGAACTTGTTGCCATTACGTCCAACGCCGATGCCGGCCAGCCGCTGTCCGCGGCGTATCCGAGCTTTGCTGGCGTGAGCGACCTGGTTTTCACCACGCATGACGCCCCCGAGCTCAAGAGCTGCGACGCCGTCTTCTTGGCCGTGCCGCACACGGCTGCCATGGCACAGGTGCCCGCACTGCTTGCATCTGGCGTCTCCTGCTTTGATCTTTCGGCCGATTACCGTCTGAGCGACGCGTCCGTCTTTGAGACATGGTATGCCGCCGAGCACACGAGCCCCGAGCTGCTCAAGACCCGCGCTTTTGGCCTGCCCGAGCTGTTCTGCCAGGACTTGGAGACCGCCGCATCCGATTATGCTGACGGCAAGTCCGTGCTGGTCGCCTGCGCCGGCTGCTATCCCACCGCAACGAGCCTTGCTGCCGCTCCTGCCGAGCGTGCCGGCTGGGTTGCCCAGAGTGGCCCTGTGATCGTCGATGCCATCAGCGGTGTGACGGGTGCCGGCAAGTCCTGCAACGCCCGCACCCACTTTTGCAGTGCGGACGAGAACCTAGAAGCCTATGGCGTGGGTAAACATCGCCACACGCCCGAGATTGAGCAAATCCTTGGCTTAACCGATCGCGTCGTCTTTACCCCGCATCTGGCACCGCTCAAGCGCGGCCTGCTCTCCACGGTGACGATGCCGCTTACGCCGCAGGCTATCGATACCTTGACCCTTGAGGACGTTGTCGACTATTACAAGC
>CABRLT010000271.1 GCA_902471785.1 uncultured Collinsella sp. | reverse complement strand
CACGCAAAGGAAAGCACTTAATGTGCTTTCCGTCTTGCGCAGGACTGTAGAGCAGGAAACTTAATTACGCGCCGCTCCCCGCCCACGCTGGGCAAACCCTCCCTTGTACTCCATCTCACTAAAGTGTATGATTCTGGACGTTACACGAATCACTTTACTTAACTAAAGTGCCATCAAGGGGGGATACCATGAACACCGATATGTCTCGTCGTCAGTTTGTTGGTCTAGCCGGCTCGCTCGCCACGGTGCTTGGCCTTGGTCTTGTCGGTTGCGGCGGTGGTGCCGGCAAGGGCTCCGCTGCTGGCTCTGCCGCGGCCAAGGATGTGAAGGGTGCTGCGGAGTCCAAGAAGCTCGTGGTGGGCTTCGATAAGTCCTATCCTCCGTACGGCTTTGTGGGCGACGATGGCGAGTACACCGGCTTTGATCTCGATCTGGCCAAGGCTGTTGCCGATAAGCAGGACTGGGAGGTCAAATACGAGGCCATCGACTGGGACGCCAAGGATACGCTGCTTAACTCGGGCGCCATCAACTGCATCTGGAACGGCTTTACCATGGAGGGGCGCGAGGATGACTACACGTTCTCTGAGCCGTACATGCTCAACGAGCAAGTGCTCGTGGTCAAGAAGGACGCGGGCATCAAGAGCTGGGACGATCTTGCCGGCAAGACCGTGATTACCCAGACCGATTCCGCTGCGCAGGATGTGCTCGAGGGTGACCAGAAGGATCTGGCGGCGACGTTTGCCACGCTCGACACGATCGGCGAGTACAACACGGCCTTTATGCAGCTCGAGAGCGGCGCGGTCGATGCCGTGGCGTGCGACCTTTCGATTGCCCAGTATCAGCTTGCCGCCAAGCCCGATGCCTATACGCAGCTTGATGAGCCGCTGTCCAGCGAGCACTACGCCGTTGGCTTTAAGAAGGGCGACACCAAGTCGGCCGATGCTGTAGCCGAGTCGCTCAAGGCGCTCTACGAGGACGGCACGGTCAAGGACCTCTGCGATAAATATTCAAGCTATGGTTTGTCTTTCGATAATTGGGTGCTCAAGTAATGTCTATTCAGGTCATGATGCAGATGCTCGGCCAGGGATTCTTGGTCAGTTTGCAGCTGTTTGTACTGACGCTGCTCGGGTCGATTCCGCTGGGAATTCCCGTGGCGTTTATGCGCATGAGCAAAATTGCGCCGCTCCGCTGGATTGCGCGCATCTATATCTCGGTTATGCGCGGCACGCCGCTCATGCTGCAGATGTTTGCCATCTACTTTGCCCCGTACTACGTGTTCGGCATTTCGCTCACGCCCGATTCCAAGTGGACGGCGTGCGTCGTAGCGTTCATCATCAACTACGCCGGTTACTTTGCCGAGATCTATCGCTCGGGCCTGCAGTCCATTCCGCGCGGTCAATACGAGGCCGCCGAGGTGCTGGGCTACTCGCGCCTGCAGACGTTTTTGTACATTGTGATGCCGCAGGTTGCCAAGCGTATTCTGCCGGCGATGGGCAACGAGATCATCACGCTGGTCAAGGACACGTCGCTGGCGTTTGCCATTGGCGTGGGCGAGATGTTCTCGACCGCCAAGGCCCTGGTTGCCTCGCAGGTGAGCATGGTACCGTTTGCGATTGCGGCGCTGATCTACTGGGTTTTCAACTTCGTGGTCGAGATGCTGTTGGGCGCCGCCGAAAAGAAGCTGGACTATTATCATGACTAACTCGGTAATGAATATATCGAACGCGCGTAAGGCGTTTGGCGGCAATGAGGTGCTCAAGGATATCTCGCTCGAGGTAAAGCGTGGCGAGGTCGTGGCGATTATCGGGCCTTCGGGTGGCGGCAAGTCCACGCTGCTGCGGTGTGCCACGCTGCTCGAGACACTCGACGGAGGCTCGCTCTCGTTTGGTGACCTTGCCGTTGCGACGGATGCGGGTTCGGGCGCGGTCTATGCGAAGGGCGATGTGCCCAAGCAGGCGCGCTCGCGATTCGGCCTGGTGTTCCAAAATTACAACCTGTTCCCGCACTATACCGTGATGAAAAACATCATCGACGCGCCGATCCGCGTGCTTAAGCGCCCGCGCGAGCAGGCGGAAGCTCGTGCGCATGAATTGATTGCTCAGATGGGGCTTGTGGGCAACGAGAACAAGGTTCCGTGTGAGCTTTCGGGCGGTCAGCAACAGCGTGTGAGTATCGCCCGCGCCTTGGCGCTCGACCCGGAGATCCTGTTCTTTGACGAGCCGACCTCGGCGCTCGATCCCGAGCTGACGGCCGAGGTGCTGCGTGTCATTAAAGACCTTGCCGCGCAGAATATGACGATGGTGATTGTGACCCACGCAATGCAGTTTGCGCGCGATGTTGCCGACCGCGTGGTCTTTATGGATGGCGGCCGCATTGTCGAGGAGGGTCCTGCCGAGCAGGTCATCGACCATCCGCGTGAGCAGCGCACCCGTGAGTTCTTGAGCCGTATCGAGGGATAGGCTCAGGTATTTACTCAACTATTAATTAAGGCGAAGCC
>CABRLT010000270.1 GCA_902471785.1 uncultured Collinsella sp. | reverse complement strand
AGAGGTATTAGAAATGTTCGAGAAGAGTGTCGAGGAGCTCACCGAGCTCGGCGCCCAGATCACCACGGCCGAGATTGCTCAGCAGCCCGAGCTTTGGCGTGATACGCTCAACATCTATCGCGAGAACAAGGAGGCCATCGAGGCCTTCCTGGCCGAGGCTCGCGCTATGGGCGAGGGCCGTCTGTCCGTTGTCTTCACTGGTGCCGGTACGTCCGACTACGTTGGCGATACCTGCGCCCCGTACCTGCGTCACGCTGGCAACACTGATCTCTACGACTTTAAGCCCATCGCCACGACCGACATCGTGAGCGCCCCGCGCGACTCCCTACGCGCCGAGGATCCCACGCTCGTGGTTTCCTTTGCCCGCTCTGGCAACAGCCCCGAGAGCCTTGCCGCCGTTGCCGTTGCCAAGGAGCTCGTCCACAACGTCAAGTTCCTCAACATCACTTGCGCTCCCGAGGGCAAGCTCGCCGTCGAGTCTGCCGATGATCCCAACGCGCTGACGCTGCTCATTCCGCGCGCCAACGACAAGGGCTTCGCCATGACCGGTTCTTATTCCTGCATGACCCTGCTCTCCACCCTTATTTTCGACACTGCCTCTGACGAGCAGAAGGCCGAGTGGGTCGAGACGATTGCCAAGATGGGCGAGGAGGTCATCTCCCGTGAGCCCGAGATCGCCGATTACCTGGCTGGCGACTTCAACCGCGTGACCTACTTGGGTTCTGGCTCCTTCGGTGGCCTTGCCCAGGAGAGCCAGCTCAAGATCCTTGAGCTCGCTCACGGTCTGGTCGCTACTTCCTACGACACCTCCATGGGCTATCGTCACGGACCTAAGTCCTTCGTCGACGATAAGACGCTCGTCTTCGTGTTCGTCAATAACGACGCCTACACCCGTCAGTACGACATCGACATCCTCAACGAGATCGGTGGCGACGAGATCGCTCAGCACACCATCGCCGTTCAGCAGGAAGGTGCCACCGTCTATGAGGGTGAGTCCTTCACTTTTAAGGGCTACGAGGCACTTCCCGAGGGCTACCTTGCTCTGCCGTTCGTGATGTTTGCCCAGGCTATCAGCCTGCTCAACTCCGTGCGCGTGGGCAACACGCCCGATACGCCGAGCCCCACCGGCACGGTCAACCGCGTGGTTAAGGGCGTGACGATTCACCCCTTCACCGCTTAATCGCGTCCCCCTGTAAGGGCGCCCGTCCGCTCATAACGGCGGGCGGGCTCTTTTTGTTTTACCTGAGCTGGATATAGCATCACCACAGTCAACTGCTTTAAAGCGAGGAGTGCATATGAGCACGTACGCAATTAAGGCTGACAAGTTCTTCTTGCCGGCAGGTCCGCAACTGGGCGGCTATCTTATGGTCGAGGATGGCGTCTTTGGCGCCTGGCAGGCCGACGAGCCCTCTTGCGAGATTAAGGACTACACGGGGTCGTGGATCGCACCGGGTATGGTCGATACTCACATCCATGGCTTCTACAACCACTCAACTACCGATAATGATCCCGAGGGCATCGATATCAGCTCGACCGAGCTCGCCCGTCGCGGCACCACCAGCTGGCTGCCCACGACGTTCACCGATGGCGTCGAGCAGATCAAGGACGCCTGCGCCGCCATCGCTCAGGCGGACGAGGGTCGCGGCCCCGACTTCTGCGGTGCTCGCATTCAGGGCATCTACCTGGAGGGCCCCTTCTTTACCATGAAGCACGTGGGCGCGCAGAACCCCGCTTATCTTATCGATCCCTCCGAGGAGATCTTTGATCAGTGGCAGGAGGCTGCGGGTGGTCGCATCGTCAAGAGCGCCATGGCGGCCGAGCGCGACGGTGCTGCTGCTTATGCGGCTGCTCTGAACGCCAAGGGTGTGGTGACCAGCATCGGTCACTCCGACGCCACCTACGATGAGTGCATCGCCGCCATCAACGCCGGTGCCAGCTGCTTTACGCATACCTATAACGGTCAGCGCGGGCTGCATCACCGTGAGCCCGGTGTCGTGGGCGCTGCCATGTCCACGCCCGAGACCTACGCCGAGATCATCTGTGACGGCAAGCACGTTAACCCTGCTGCCATCAAGGCGCTGCTGCAGGCCAAGGGCTGGCAGCACACGGTGCTCATTACCGACTGCCTGGGTTGCGGCGGCATGCCCGAGGGCAGCTACACCAGTGGTGGCATGGACGTCATCATGAAGGACAACCTGTGCTGGCTCGCCGACGGCAAGAGCATTGCCGGCTCGGTGCTCACGCTTGCCCAGGGCGTCAAGAACATCGTTGACTGGGGCATCGCCAGCGCCGATATCGCCATTCGCATGGCAACCGAGGTGCCGGCACGCTCCGCGCACATCGAGGATAAGTGCGGCAGCATCATGCCGGGTCGCGACGCCGACTTTGTCGTGTTCGACCATGAGCTCACTCTCGTCGAGACGTATGTTGGCGGTCAGAGCGTCGGCAACGCCTTTACCGAGTAACGATAGAAAAAACGGCGGGCCCGAATCTGCTCG
>CABRLT010000269.1 GCA_902471785.1 uncultured Collinsella sp. | reverse complement strand
TCTTTGACTTGGCTCGCGACGACATGGCCGAGGCCGTTGAGGATGCGTTCCGCTATGACCGTCTGGTGCTCGCCTCCATCACCTATCAGGGCGAGATCTTCCCGTTCATGAGCACCTTTATCCACACGCTTGCCGAGCACGCCTATCAGAACCGTACGGTGGCGCTCGTTGAGGCCGGCTCCTGGGCGCCCACCGCTGCCAAGGTTATGACCAAGGAGCTCGAGGGCATGAAGGACATCACCCTGGCGCAGAACAAGGTGACCGTGCTGGGCTCGCTCAACGACGCCTCGCGCGCTCAGATCGAGGTTCTCGCCGACGAGCTGTCCAAGTAGCGACACTTTCACTTTTGACGCTCAAACCACCACAAAGGGGACAGGCACCTTTGTGGTGGTTTTTGTTTAAGCGC
Organism: uncultured Collinsella sp.; assembly: GCA_902471785.1. Classification (GTDB taxonomy): domain Bacteria; phylum Actinomycetota; class Coriobacteriia; order Coriobacteriales; family Coriobacteriaceae; genus Collinsella. The sequence goes on along the minus strand of CABRLT010000269.1, from coordinate 2,096 downwards.
CGGCGATGACGAGGGCTGGACGTGAGCTGTCAGTGGCCTCGGTGATTGAGGTGGCGACGGTGTGATCGGGGTCGCGGTCCATCACGATGGTGTCAACGTCGGCAAGCTCGGCAAAACGGTACATGCCGCGTCCGTTAACCTTGCTGGCGTCCATGAGGGCGACGCTTTGACGGGCGGCACCGACCATAGCCGCTTTGGTCTCGGCCATCTGCGGAAAGTCGGTCGTAAAGCCGCAACTGGGGACAAAAGCGCCAGGGCACATGACGGCAAGATCGGCATGGACCATTTGGAGCGCTTGCATAGTGAGCGGTCCGTACAAATAACGATGGCCTTTGCGCAGCGCCCCGCCCAGCATGACGACATCGACTGAGGGCATGCTCTCGTCGATGTAATCGGCAATGGTAATGTCGGCCGTGATGACGGTGATACCGTCGCGCTGATCGAGGAGCCGGACGAACTCGAGCGCCGTGGTGCCCGAGTCGACGAGCAGCGTGTCGCCGTCATTGACGAGCTCGATGGCGCTTTGCGCGATGGCCTGCTTGGCGGCGACGTTGACATTGATGCGGCGATCCTGCGTGGAGACGGTCAGACGTTTGTGGAGTGATACGGCACCGCCGTGCGTGCGGCGCAGCTTGCCTGCTTCGGCGAGCGCGTCCAGGTCGGCGCGGGCGGTGACGGAGGACACGCCAAAGGTCTGGGCGATCTCTGCTACCTGCACCGAGGCATTATGATCGAGCATTTCCAAAATGGCGGTACGGCGTTCGTCGGCAAAGGCACGGTTGGTGGCTTGGGCCATGCTTGCTCCATTCTCGGCTAAATTTGCAGGAATTGTGTTGACTCTATTTTCGTTCATTTTCTTTTTGAGTAAGAAAACACCTTTCGATTATTTATCTTTTCTATAAAAGAAAGACGCTGAACACTCAAAATTCAATATCGAACATGTCCACTCGGCTCAAATTCCTTCCGTTTGCTTTTCAAAAATGACTGTATTGACCTGCATGGGCTCAATATCTCGCACGTGCAAAGCTGCTGAATTTCATACAATGAGCGCAGCAAAACGCAAGGTAAAACGCCTTGTGAACAACTATGCCCGATGTCCAGATGCGGGCGAGGGAGAGGAGCAAACGCTCATGGCACTTGTTACCACCGAAAAGATGCTCAAGGACGCTCAGGCCGGTCACTACGCTGTCGGCGCGTTCAACGTCGAGAACCTCGAGTTTGTTATGGCCGTTCTGGCCGCTGCCGAGGAGACCAAGTCCCCCGTCATCATGCAGACCACCCCGGGCACCATCAAGACCGCTGGTCTGGACTACTTCTACGGCATGGTCAAGGCTGCCGCCGAGCGCGCTTCCGTGCCCGTCGCTCTGCACCTCGATCACGGCGATGGCTATGACCGCTGCATGCAGGCTTTCCGCACGGGCTACACCTCCGTCATGATCGACGGTTCGCACGAGTCCTTCGAGGACAACATCGCCCTGACCAAGTCCGTCGCCGATGCTGGCCGCGCCATGGGCGTGCCCGTCGAGGCCGAGCTCGGCAAGGTTGGCGGCAAGGAGGACGACGGTCCCGCGGTTGAGGGCGAGAGCCCCTACACCGATCCGGCCGAGGCCAAGGAGTTCGTCGAGCGTACCGGCTGCACCTCCCTCGCTATTGGCGTTGGCACCAGCCACGGTGTGTACACGAGCGATCCGCACATCGAGCAGTCCGTGGTCAAGGCCATCCGCGATGCCGTCGACGTGCCGCTGGTCCTGCACGGCACCTCCGGTGTGCCCGATGAGCAGGTTGCCGAGGCTGTGAAGAACGGCATCTGCAAGGTTAACTACGCCACCGAGCTGCGTCAGGCCTACACCAAGGGCTTCATGGCCTACATGGCCGAGAACCCCGCCTGCTTCGACCCCAAGAAGCCGGCCAAGGAGGGCATGCGTGAGATCACCGAGCTGGTTAAGATCCGCATGACCAACCTCAACTCTGTGGGCAAAGCAGAGTAACAGCAAGGGTACTCCGACTCGCCACATATCCCGGGGAGGGACGAGGGCTTAGTTCCCCAATCGTCCTCGGGCATGCAAAAAGCCTCGCTGCGCACTTCGTGCGGCGAG
>CABRLT010000268.1 GCA_902471785.1 uncultured Collinsella sp. | reverse complement strand
ACGCAGCACGGCCGTGCGCTCGACCACGTCGGCCAGCTCGGCATCGGTCATGGCATCGCGCTTGGCTGCCAGCTCGGCGGCCTCGGCACCCTCCGCGCCCTCGGCGGCATCCACCGGCACCAGCTCGACCAGCGCCATGTGATCGTTTTCCAGCACGAGCTCGCGCAGCAGGTCCTCAAAATAGCTGCCGTCCAGCTCGCCGCGCAGTTCCTCGTACACCGGACCGTACTTGAGCGCCAGCGTTGCAGCATCGTCATCGTAGAGCCAGGTGCTCAGCGCATCGCACGCAATGGCTACGCCGTCGGCGATACCGTAGTCGCGCTGGCGCAGGTCGTATTCGTTGCTGCTGATGATAGCTTCCAGGCGCTCGCGCGGAACGCCGTGCTCGCACAGGTCGCGGCAGGCGTCCTGGAACACGCGACGCAGCTCGCGCGCCACGCCGGGCTGCGCGTTTTGCAGCATGATGAGCTCGTAGGGCTGCAGGCTTTCGGCCGCGGTGTAGCTCACCACGTTGCCGCCCAGGCCGGCGGCCAGAATGGCCTTCTTAACTGGTGCCTCGTTGGAACCCAGCAGCGCCTCGAACAGGATGTCCGCCGCGATCGTGCGCTTGCGGTCGAGTGCGCTGCCCAGCACAAGACCCAGGCCCACCAGGGCGTTCTCGGGCGTGGTGGCCATCTCGACGCGCTGATACTCGCAGGTCACGGGCGCCTGCACGCCCAGCGGATTGGGTGCCAGCGTGGACGGATCCTCGCCGGCGGCAACGGCTGCGTCCATACGGCGGCTCGCGGCACTCGGCTGCGACAGATAGCGCTCGTCCAAAAATGCCAGCGCGCGGTCCACGTCCAGGTCGCCGTAGAGCGTGATGTAAGAGTTGGAAGGATTGTAGTGGCGCGCGTGCGTATCCAGGAACTGCTCGTAGGTGAGCGTGGGAATCGCACGCGGGTCGCCGCCGCTCTCGTGCGCATAGGCGGTGTCGGGATAGAGCGCGGCGTTGACAGCATCGTCCAGCACGCTCATGGGATCGGACAGCGCGCCCTTCATCTCGTTGAACACCACGCCGTTATAGCGCAGGGTGCCCTCGCGCAGGCTCGCGGAGCTGCTGTCGCCCTCGCCCACGGCGTCCTCCGGCAGGTCCAGCTCGTAGTGCCAGCCCTCCTGCTCAAAAATGGTGGACTTGGTGTAGATGGCCGGGTTGAACACCGCGTCCAGATACACGTCCATCAGGTTGTACAGATCCTGCTCGTTGGTGGTGGCAACGGGGTAGATGGTCTTGTCGGGGTAGGTCATGGCGTTGAGGAACGTCTGCATGGAGCTCTTGATTAGGTCAACAAACGGCTCCTTGACGGGAAACTTGGCCGATCCGCACAGCACCGAGTGCTCAAGAATATGGAACACGCCGGTGGAATCGGCCGGCGGCGTCTTAAAGCCAATGGCAAAGGCCTTGTTTTCGTCGTCGCACGCCAGGTACAGCAGGCGAGCGCCCGAGGCGGTGTGGCGCAGCACGTAGGCGTCCGAGTCGAGCTCGGGCACGGTCTCGCAGCGCTCGACGGCAAAGCCATGGCAGGTGGTGCCAGGCACCAGCAGTGCGGCGGCTGCGGCGCGCGGGTCGGTTGAGGTGGTGGGCATATGCAGTCTCCTTTGACGCCCCAACGGGGGCGAATCGAGTCGAATCCTCGTGAGTATACCCATATGGGGCCGCGGCTCTGCGGCGAACTGAAGACGATGCCAGCGGATTGGGCATAGGCCCCGCGTGCCCGCCGAATGAGCGTGGATTTTCGGATGAAATAATCCGTCGCAGGTCCAAATGCCGTCCAATTATCCACTCCCGCACACCTTTCGTCTCCAACCGTGAGATGAGAGATAGACGAGAGACATATGCGAAAGATAGCTGTACAGCAAAGAGCCAAACAATTAATAGTGCTGTTTGGTTGGTGATTGTTTTTTCAGTAAAAACACTTACGAATAAAGCAAGTTGCAAACAGCTGCCCCCTTATTTCGTGCTCATTTTTAAGGCGAGAAATTGCCGCCATATGATCGGACGAGTTTCAACGATTGCGATTTAGTATTTGGCGCGGATGCGGTCGATTCCGATGAAACGCTAGTTGACCACGCGGTAGATTGTGCTTTCTCCCAGACGCCCCGGCAATGCGCAATAAGCCAGATAACGAAGCGATTGCCGGTGCGTCTGTCCATAGGGAATTCCGGGAAAGCTTCTGCGGACAGTCAAAAGATTCGTCGGCCCCAAGCGGATTTAAGGTATTTGCATAAGACGTCATTTAACTAGAGACGATGCATATTGAATCGTTTAATGAACTTGCACGCTGTGTCCAACAACGCCGATTGTTGTTTTAAGGGGCTTGATGAAAGAACGGAACCAAAATAATACTTGCATAGTTAGTTATATAAAGTATTATAACGTTATGGGATGAATGAAAGGTTCATCTAAGTGAGTTAGGAGTAAGGGATGTTCAATTTCGATGAGCCTCGTTACGAGAAGGTTGTGAGCGATGCCCTCGCTC
>CABRLT010000267.1 GCA_902471785.1 uncultured Collinsella sp. | reverse complement strand
AAGGAGTATCGATGCAGATTACCTCAGGCCTGCCTGAAGGCTTTAACGCCGGCGCATACGACATGATTGTCGTCGGTGCCGGATATGCCGGTGCCGTTTGTGCCCGCCGTCTCGCCGAGACCATCGGCTATCGTGTTGCCGTTCTGGAGCGCCGTAGCCACATTGCGGGCAACGCCTACGACTGCGCTGATGAGGCCGGGATCCTGGTCCACGAGTATGGTCCGCACATCTACCATACCTTTAACGAGCGCGTCCACAATTTCCTGTCGCGCTTTACCAAGTGGACGGACTACCAGCACAAGGTGCTTGCCAATATCAACGGCACCCTTATGCCCGTGCCCTTTAACCATGCGAGCCTTAAGCTCGCCTTTGGTGATGAGCGCGGCGAGGAGCTGTATCAGAAGCTCGTGGAGACCTTTGGCAAGGACGTCAAGGTGCCCATCATGGAGCTGCGCAAGAAGAACGACCCTGATCTTGCCGAGGTCGCCGATTACGTCTACGAGAACGTCTTTTTGCATTACACCATGAAGCAGTGGGGTCAGACGCCCGACCAGATCGATCCTTCGATCACCGGCCGTGTTCCCGTCTTTGTGGGCGACGATGATCGCTACTTCCCGCAGGCTCCCTTCCAGGGCATGCCGCAGGATGGCTATACCGCGCTGTTCGAGCACATGCTCGACCACGATCTGATTGATGTGTTCTGCGACGTGGACGCCCGCGACCTCTTCGAGATCGACGAGACCACCGTCAAGATTGACGGCAAGGTCTATGGCGGCGAGATCGTCTACACCGGTCCGCTCGACGAGCTGTTCAACCTCGACCTGGGCGCTCTGCCGTACCGTACGCTCGACATGAAGTTCGAGACGCTCGATATGGACCAGTTCCAGCCCGTGGGCACCGTCAATTACACCACGAGTGAGGATTACACGCGTATCACCGAGTTCAAGAACATGACTGGTCAGGTCTTGCCCGGCAAGACCACCATCATGAAGGAGTATTCCAAGGCCTATACGCCCGGTTCGGGAGAGACGCCCTATTACGCCATTCTGGAGCCCGAGAACCGTGAGCTCTATGAGCGCTATCTTGAGCGCGTCCAGAACCTGACGAACTTCCACCCGGTGGGTCGTCTGGCCGAGTATCGTTACTACGATATGGACGCTGTGACCAATTCCGCCCTCGATCTTTCGGATGAGATTATCGCCTGCCATGCATAAAGTCATAACATTCGGTATTCCCTCGTATAACGCCGCCAAGGACATGGACCATTGCATCACCTCCATCTTGGAGGGGAGCAATTACGCCACCGATATCGAGATTATCGTGGTGGACGACGGCTCCAAGGACGAGACGGCCGCCAAGGCCGACGAGTGGGAGGCCCGTTACCCTGGAATCATCCGCGCGGTGCACCAGGAGAACGGCGGTCACGGTATTGCCGTCCTTTCGGGTCTGCGCGAGGCGCAGGGCACCTACTACAAGGTTGTTGATTCGGACGACTGGCTTGACGGCGCTGCCCTTTCGACCATGCTGTCGATTCTGCGTGGCTTTGAGGAGCGCGACCAGCGCGTTGACCTGTTTATCTCGAACTACGTGTACGAGAAGGTTTACGAGGGCACGCATACCGCTATTGGCTACAAATTTGCCCTGCCGCGCAAAAAGATCTTTTCCTGGGATCAGATCGGTCATTTCCGCCTGGACCAGAACCTGCTCATGCACAGCCTGTGCTATCGCACGGATGTGCTGCGCGAGTCCAATCTTCCCATGCCGCCGCACACGTTCTATGTGGACAACATCTACGCCTACGTGCCGCTGCCGCGTTGCAAGACCATGTACTACGCCGACATCGACCTCTACCGTTACTTTATCGGTCGCGAAGGTCAGAGCGTCAACGAGGCAACGATGGTCAGGCGTCTGGACCAGCAGTTCCGTGTTACGCGTATCATGATGGAGTCGTACCACTTGTACAGCGATGTTGAGTCGTCGCGTCTGCGTTCGTACATGATGGGCTACTTCACCATGATGATGGCGATCTGCTCGGTTCTCACCAAGCTTTCCGAGGAAGATTGCGCCGACGAGCGCCTAAAGACGCTGTGGAATGATTTGAAGGCCTACGACGAGCGCATGTATCGTCGTGCCCGCTACGGCGTGGTCGGGTTCTTCACCAATCTGCGCGGACGGGCCGGAGACAAAACCACACTCGGCCTATACCGTCTTGCCTCAAAGATCTTCAAATTCAACTAGCTGCTGAGTAATCGCTGCTGATAGGTTGACTGGGCCCCTTGGCCTTTAGTTTGCTACTGCGAACAGTCCTGCTCGCACGGAAAGCACATTAAGTGCTTTCCGGCTCGTGCGGAACTTGTATCAAACTAAAGACCAAGGGGCCTCTGCAATAAGAATCGATTGTCAGGTTATTTGAATTTGAAGATCTTCGACGCGCGGTACACAGGGGCCTGGGCTGAAAAGAATTAGGTTGGAAGTCGGTCGGAGGCGGGCGGGCATTACGTTTGTCGCGAGTTCCGCATGCAAAGAAGGCCACTTA
>CABRLT010000266.1 GCA_902471785.1 uncultured Collinsella sp. | reverse complement strand
CGGCAAGGTCGTCGGCCAGCTTGGTATTGGGACGATAGCCCATGGCAAGCACCAGTGTATCGGCACCGGCGATGGTGTGGACCTCGCCGTCCTTCTCGTAACTGATGGTGTCCTCGGTGATCTCGGTCACCTTGGCCTCGGTCAGCACGTGAACGCCCTTGGAGAGCATGCGCGTGATGAGCACCGCGCGACCGGCGCCGCCCTCGTTGGCGGCGAGCGTCTTGGTCATCTCGATAACGGTGACATCGCGATTGGCCGGCGAGAGGTCATTGACCAACGGGGCCAAGTAATCGGCCGTCTCGCAGCCAACGGTGCCACCGCCCACGATAACGATCTTCTTGCCCGGGAAAGCCTTGCCACCCAGCAGGTCGTCAGCCGTCATAACCTGCTTAAAGCCCTGCATGAAGGCCGGAGCGATGGGCTCGGCGCCATAAGCCAGGACGACCTCGTAGCCCGCGTAGTCACGCTGAATGTCCTCGGCAGTAAGCTCGGTACCAAAGACGCACTTCACGCCCGCCTCAGCCAGACGACGATACTGATACTTGATCACGCGGGTGAGTTCCTGCTTTGCCGGCGGAACGGCTGCGATGCGCATCTCGCCGCCCGGCTCATCCTGCTTGTCCACGAGCACCACGTTATGGCCGCGCTTGGCGGCAATGTAGGCTGCCTCCATGCCCGCAGGACCAGCGCCCACAACCAGTACGTTCTTGGCCTCGGCGGCAGGCTCGTAGCCGGCCTCGTCGCGCTCCACGTCCGGGTTGACGGTGCAGGAGATGCGCTTGCCAAACATAATGCCGTTCAGGCAGCGCAGGCAGCCAATGCAGGGGCGGATGTCGTCGGCGTTGCCGGCAGCGGCCTTGTTGCAGAACTCGGCATCGCACAGATTGGCGCGGCCCATCATGCAGATGTCGGCAGCGCCGTCCTCGATCAGCTCCTCGGCGATCCAGGCCTCATTGATGCGGCCGACGGTGGCGACGGGAATGTTGACGTGCTTTTTAATCTCGCGCGAGCAGGCGGCGTGCGAGGCCTGCTGGGTACCGGCAGCGGGAATCGCGGAGCCGCGCTTGATGGTGGTGCCGCCCGACACGTGAATCATGTCGACGCCGGCCTTCTCCAGGCGACGCGAGACGTAGATCATGTCGTTGAGGGTCAGGCCGCCATCGGTGTACTCATCGCCCGAGATGCGGACGTCGATGATAAAGTCCTTGCCGCAGCGCTCACGAATCTCGGCGATGACCTCGAGCAAGAAGCGCATACGGGCGTCGAGCGAGCCACCATACTCGTCGGTACGCTTGTTGTAGAGCGGAGTCAAAAAGCCGCCGAGCATGCCGTGGGCGTGTGCCGCATGGACTTCAACGCCATCGACGCCAGCCTTCTGCATACGCACGGCAGCGTCGCCAAACTGATGCGTGAGCTCGTGAATCTCGTCGACCGTGATGGGGCGCGGTGCCTCGCGGGCGTAAGATGGGCCCACAAAGGACGGAGCGATCAGGCGCGGCGTGCCCGGAATGTTAAAGGCCATGTAGGCGGGGTGGAAGAGCTGCGGCATGATCTTGCAGCCATACTCGTGGACGGCCGCGGCGAGCTTTTCCCAGCCGGGGATAAACGTGTCGTCGTAGCAGCACATGTCACCCGGCAGATAGGTATAGGTAGGCTCGACCGTCACGACCTCGGTGATGATCAGGCCAACGCCGCCCTTGGCACGGGCACGGTAATGATCGACCAAGTCGTCGGTCACATAGCCATGATCGGCCAGATTCGTGGACACCGGCGGCATAAAGACGCGGTTCTTGACCTCGGTCGTACCGACCTTGATCGGGCTAAAGAGCATCGGGTAGGCGGATGACTCCATACAGGCTTCCTTTCGTTTAAGCCGCTCGGCGGCAGTTGCTAACGTACTTATCGTATCAGCAACCGCCGTATCCGCGGCCAAACATACCCAAACGCCGGTCGGCTAATGAATACCGCGGCCCAAGTCTTCGGCGATTTTGTCGACGCCTTTCAGCGCGGCACAGGTCTTTTTGTTGGAGCAATGCCCCGTGCAAACGCCACCCTGAGCGCAGTCGGCGCAGGTGCCCTTGCGGTAGATGCGCACGCATACCGCGACAAACGCAATACCAATAACAGCCAGTACAACAATATCGATAGGTGCCATAGCAAGCCTCCTCTAGTTAACCACCACTTACTTTACCCCATTCTCCACCTACCAAAAAGGGACAGGTTTGTTTTGGTCGGTTTTATCTGCGGAAACGCCACATCTCTCCCACCAAAAAGCCCGAGTGTCGCTGGGACACCCGGGCTCGTGGAAAGGGGTTAATCCTTATTCGGACTTAAGCGGAAACTGCAGCGGAAGCAGTGTTGGTCTCGTCCTCGTCGGTCCAAGCGTGCTTGGGCATAGGACGGAAAATCTGGAAGAGCATCGCGACCAGCAGCACAATAGCCACAACCGTCCAGAAGCCAAACTGCCCAAGGACAAGCAGGTTATAGAACTGGTTGATGAACAGGCCGATCACCCAAGCGAAGGCGCACTCGTAGCCGA
>CABRLT010000265.1 GCA_902471785.1 uncultured Collinsella sp. | reverse complement strand
CCTATGACGTTCTGATTCGTAGTCAGACCCTCTATCCAGCTGAGGTAACGCCGCAACGCACGGATTATTATGCACGTGACCCCTCGATGGGTCAAGCGACAATTTGGAAAAATTTTACGAAGTGATGATTAAGACGCTCGCGCCTCGACCGAGGTTCGAATCCATGCGGTGTTGCCATAAAAGAAAAGCCCCCGTTGCCGGAGGCTTTCAATTTCAATTGGTGCGGCGTATAGGATTCGAACCTATGACGTTCTGATTCGTAGTCAGACCCTCTATCCAGCTGAGGTAACGCCGCAGCGCAAGACATATAAAACCACTTTAGCTTATTGGAGTCAAGCACAATCTCAAACTTTTTTGTGGAACGCAGTTTTTTCATGCTGCTCCGCATATACCGTCGTTCCCCGTACGATCGATTGGCTTTTCGATCACGTCAAACTTAGCATCAAGTTCCCTCAGGAGCGATCTCACCCGCTGGGCACAATCGTAGTCGGCAAACGAGATGCTCAACATTCGAGCCACCTGGTTAGAAGTTCCAACGCCATAGAAGTGCTCAAGGGCAACAAGCCCCTCATACGCTACAAACGTCTCGACCACATGCGGCGACTCCTCATAGCACCATTGCGTCAATGGTCCCTCGCTCGTCTGCCGAACCACCAGGCCACCCATACCAGACGGCTCGCACGTTACCAGCAGGTACTCACCGCCTTCATCGCTCTCGAACATAACTACCCGCTCATCGAACAACTCCATTGCATCCCCTTTCTCTCGCTCTTATCTAGCAAAAGCATAGCAGGTAGATAGCTGTATACAGAACGTTTGTTCGTGTATTTTCTATTGAGCTGTCCGCACGACATGGTATGGGCCTGCGCACAAAATAGGGCGCCCCAGACAGGAGCGCCCCATCAAATCGCTTATGTAGCTTGCCTACGCGACCGGCTCGATCTTCTCGAGGCCGCCCATGTAGGGACGCAGAACCTCGGGGATCGTGATGGTGCCGTCGGCGTTCTGGTAGTTCTCCAGAATGGCAGCCATGGTACGACCAGCCGGCAGGCCGGAACCGTTAAGGGTGTGCAGGTAGCGCGAACCCTTGAAGTTCTCGGGGTCGCGATACTTGATGTTGGCGCGGCGAGCCTGGAAGTCACCGCAGTTGGAGCAGGAGCTGATCTCCTTGTAGGCGTTGTAGCTCGGCAGCCAAACCTCGACGTCGTAGGTCTGACGAGCAGAGAAGCCCAGATCGCCGGTGCACAGGCTAATCACACGATACGGAAGGCCCAGCTGCTGCAGCAGGTACTCGGCCTCGGCGGTCATGCTCTCGAGCTCCTCGTCGGACTCCTCCGGCTTAGCGAACTTGACCATCTCGACCTTGTCGAACTCGTGCTGGCGGATGATGCCGCGGGTGTCGCGACCAGCGGAACCGGCTTCCTCACGGAAGCAAGGAGTGAAGGCGGTGTAGCGGCGCGGCAGGGTGTCGGCGTCCAGAACCTCGCCGGCGTGCAAGTTGGTGAGCACGACCTCGGCGGTGGGGATCAGGAAGTTGTCGCCCGAAACGTGATAGGCGTCGTCCTCGAACTTGGGGAGCTGGCCCGTGCCAAACATGGTCTGACGCTTGACGACGATGGGCGGCCACCACTCCTTAAAGCCACGGCTGGTGTGCGTGTCCAGGAAGAAGTTGATGAGAGCGCGCTCCAGGCGAGCGCCGGCGCCACCGAGAACGGTGAAGCGGCTGCCGGAGAGCTTGTTGCCGCGCTCGAAGTCGAGGATGTCCAGATCGGTGCCCAGGTCCCAGTGCGGCTTAAAGTCGAAGTCGAACTCGCGCGGGGTGCCCCAGCGGCGACGCTCGATGTTCTCGTCCTCGTCCTTACCGTACGGGGTGGCATCGCACGGAATGTTGGGCAGGTGAGCCATGAAGTCGTACTGCTCCTGCTCGAGGGCGGTGCGGCGCTCGGCCAGACCGTCAATCTTCTCGTTGACGGCGCGCACGGCCTCCTTGGCGGCCTCGGCCTCGTCCTTCTTGCCCTCCTTCATCAGGGCGCCGATCTTCTTGGACTCGGCGTTACGCGTGGCCTGGAGCTCCTCGACCTCGGTGATGACGGCACGGCGCTCGTCGTCGAGCTCAAAGAACTTCTCGCGGTCCCAAGACGTCTGGCGATTGGCCATAGCGGCGTCGATGGCATCGGGGTTCTCGCGAACAAACTTGATATCAAGCATTAGATCCTCCGGCGATATACATTCCATTTAGGTTGCAACCTTGTACATGTATGGGCAAGTATATACTTATGAGCGTTTACGACCCAACTCAACTACGCAAGAAGGCACCCAATGGACGCAGTTTTTTCCTTTTTGTTTGGCACCCGCACCGGTTTTGCCATCCTTTTCGCCGGCGGCATCCTGCTGTTTGCGATTCTTGCCTTTGTAATGGAGAAGCGCACCCATAAGATGTATGTCGACCGCGGCCCCAAGTCCGAGGACGAAGAAGACAGCTTCTGGGACTAACTCGCCAAAAAGGGACAGGTTTATTTTGGTCGGTTTTATCTGGGCAAACGTAAGCGCCCCGCAACTGGAATGGAGCCA
>CABRLT010000264.1 GCA_902471785.1 uncultured Collinsella sp. | reverse complement strand
CGCGCGGCCTCGGCAGCCGCTTCGCGTGCCTTCTCGGCAACAAACGCCGCAGCCGAGGTATCGAGCTGCACCGTTGCGTGCGTGCGGGTGGGCGCGGCGACCTCGCCGGCATGCATCACGATGACGCCGCAGGTGCTCGTCTTAACAAACTCGACCATCTTGGGATCGGTGAAGCCGGTCACGTCGTTGACGATCGAGGCGCCGCAGCGCACGGCCGCCTTGGCAACCGCCACATGACGCGTGTCGATCGAGACGATGGCGCCCTCCTTGGCCAGCGCGCGTACCACGGGCAGCACGCGGCGAGCCTCCTCGTCGGGGTTGACCGGGGTAAAGCCGGGGCGCGTGGACTCGCCGCCCACGTCGATGATGTCGGCGCCGGCGTCGAGCATCGCCAGGCCGTACTCGATGGCGGCATCCGGGTCGAAGTGCTCCCCGCCATCGCTAAACGAATCGGGCGTCACGTTGAGGACGCCCATGATGCGCGGACGGTCAAAGCTGAGCTCGTACTTTCCGCACCGCCATGTCTTGCTGTCGTTCGCCATGAACATCCTCCTAAAATGCCCACGCCGCCGAGCTTGGGGAGCTGGCGGCGGGGTCGCTTTGCACTCAGTCTTTCTATTGTATCCGCGCGCGCGGGCTAGAACGCAAACGCGGCCGCGATGTCGCAAGAAATCAGCAGGTCGGCATTTGCATCCTGATCGGTGGGAGCAAGGTTGCAAATGGCCAGCGTATCGCCGGTAAAGTAACGCGTAAGGCCCGCCGCCGGATACACCACGAGCGAGGTCCCGCCCACAATGAGGGCATCGGCCGCAGCGATGGCGGCAACGGCACCGGTCAACACATGCTCGTCGAGCGGCTCTTCGTAGAGCACTACATCGGGCTTGATGCGGCCACCGCACGCGGGGCACGCAGGCACGCCCGCGGCATCCTCGTGCTCGCGCGAGCAAATCCACTCGGCGCTATAGACCGCGCCGCACGACTGGCAAATGTTGCGATGGACCGATCCGTGCAGCTCAAACACTCGCTGTGAGCCGGCCATCTGATGCAGGCCGTCGATATTTTGCGTCACCACGGCGTCGAGCTTGCCGGCGCGCTCCAGCTCGGCCAGCTTGGTGTGGCAGCGGTTGGGTTTAGCGTTAAGCGCGATCATCTTGGTGCGGTAAAAGTCGAAGAACTCCGCAGGATGCGCCTCGTAAAAGCTATGCGACAGCATGGTCTCGGGCGGATAGGCAAACTGCTGGTGATACAGGCCGTCCACGCTGCGGAAATCGGGAATGCCACTTGCCGTGGAAACACCAGCGCCGCCAAAGAAGACCACGCGCTTGTGGGTGTCAAACAGATCCGCCAGCGCGGCGGAGGCCTGCCTGGGGTCCGATATTGCCTGCGTCATATGAGTCCTCCGTCCTTGTTAGTCGGACAGCGTTGGGCGGCGTCCCAGCATGCAGCCTTTGAGTCAGCATGCGCGGAGCCCACCCCGCCCCTGTTGCGCTAATCTTAAGCCTGCCAACCCCGTCGAAAGGACACCATGCCTCAGACTTACACTTTCGCCTCGTGGAACGTCAACGGCCTGCGCGCCGTGCTCAAAAAGGACCCGAGCTTTATCCAGATCGCGCAAGAACTCGACGTCGATATCCTGGCGCTGCAAGAGACCAAGCTGCAAGAAGGCCAGGTTGATATTGACCTGCCCGGCTATCGCCAAACCTGGAGCTACGCCGAGCGTAAAGGCTATTCGGGCACTGCGGTCTTTAGCCGCCAGGAACCGCTGCGCGTGCTGCACGCCGACGCGCTGTTACCCTACGCCGGCGAGGGCGAGGCGGCCGAGCTCGTCGCCCAAGCCGCAACCGAGGGCCGCGTCTGCGCGTTGGAGTTCGACAAGTTCTGGTTTGTGGATGTCTATACGCCCAACGCCCAAAACGAGCTCGCGCGCATCGATGTGCGCATGGCCTGGGACGATGCCTATCGCGGCTTTTTGAGCGCGCTTGAGCGCGAGACCGGCAAGCCCGTGGTGACCTGCGGCGACTTTAACGTAGCGCACGAAGAGATCGACCTTAAGAACCCCAAGTCCAACCGCGGCAACGCAGGCTTTTCGGACGAAGAGCGTGGTAAGTTTACCGAGCTGCTCGACGCCGGTTTTACCGATACCTGGCGCGCGGCAAACCCCGACGTCGAGGGTGTCTACAGCTGGTGGAGCTATCGCTTTAATGCCCGCAAGAACAACGCCGGCTGGCGCATCGATTACTTCCTGGTGAGCGACGCAATCGCCGGCAACGTGCGCGACGCCGGCATCCGCGGCGATATCTTCGGCAGCGACCACTGCCCCGTCACCCTCACGCTAGAGCTCTAGCGCCAAGCAATTCCTGGGGGACAGAGGAAAACAGATCATGTGACCCCTCTCCCCCTATAAGTTGCGGTGGAGTAGTTCCTGTTTGGGCAGCAAATAGCCAAAAACGAGAACTATTCCACCGCAAGTTCGTGTGGGAACGCGAAATGCCCTACAGTCCGTATTTCACGACGACACGGTTAATGCGACGGCACCAAGACTTGTACAAGGCGGCCAAAAACACGCAGGTCGCAAGGCCGTGCGTGATATCGAACGGCACCGCCGTG
>CABRLT010000263.1 GCA_902471785.1 uncultured Collinsella sp. | reverse complement strand
GTTTGACTAGTCGTTTAAGAACGTCCCCAGCGACTATCAATCGTTTTCAGTTCGTAAACTTGCATATATGCATTTATATATGCATTTGCTGGAGGTAGCGCTGAGCGGTATCCTGTTAAGTCGTCAGCATACGATTCAACAGGGAAGGCAGATTATGCATTCTCCCCAACAGTGTGACGCGCGGCCCCAACCGGTGTGCAGCCGTCGCATCTTTCTGGGTAGCGCTCTCGCTGCGAGCGCTTCCGTCGTCGCCGGCGCGCTCGCCGGCTGTCAGCGCCCGTCCACACTCAAGGTGGTTCAGCCTACGACGGGCGGCGGTCGCGACGACCTGTCCGATTCCGTGATCGGCAAGGACAAGATCCGCATTGGCATGGAGGCTGCCTACGCCCCGTACAACTGGCAGGTTTCCGAGGCCAGCGAGTTCACCATCCCCATCGATAACGTGCAGGGCGCCTATGCCGACGGCTACGACGTGCAGATCGCCAAGGTCGTCTGCAAGGCCCTCGGCGGCGAGCCCGTCGCCGTTAAGCAGAGCTTCTCGGGTCTTATCGATTCGCTCAACAACGGTCAGATCGACCTCATTATCGCCGGCATGAGCGCCACGCCCGAGCGCGAGGAGTCGGTCGGCTTTTCCGACCCCTACTTCATCGGCTACTTTGGCCTGTTCGTAAAGGAGGGCTCGCCCTACCAAAACGCCACCAAGCTCAGCGATTTTAGCGGCGCCACGGTCCTCGGCCAAAAAGACACCATGCTCGATACCGTCATCGACGAGATCCCGGGCGTCGTGCACAAAAACCCGGTCGATTCCGTCCCTACGGTGTTCTCGAACCTGCTGCAGGGCACCTGCGACGCCGTGACGTACAACACCGAGAACGAGAAGGGCTATATGGCCCAAAATCCCGGTATCGTCCCCATTCATTTTGCCGAAGGCGAGGGCTTTAAGCAGGAGGTCGCGGCAAACGTCGGCTGCCGCAAGGGCTCAAAGAAGCTCCTCAAGCTTATCGACAAGGCCCTCAAGGGCATCAGCCAGGAGGAGCGCGACCAGATGTGGGACGCGTGCCTCGACCGTCAGCCGGCATAGGGGGGCAGCATGAAGACCATCAATCGCCTGGCCTCCTTTATCAAGGCCGATCACCGTTATGTCTACCTGGGCACGAGCGTTATCGCGGCACTCGGCCTGGCCGCGAGCCAGCGCAACCCTACACCGCTGAGCTTTTTGGCACCCACGGGCGTATTCCAGGATTGCCTCTGGGCGGTCCTGTGGGCTTGGATCGTCGTGTCGGCGGCGGCGCTGGTTACCAAGCTCATGCACTGGAACGATTATCGCGAAACGTCGCCGTTCGCATCCGAGCGCTTCCGTCGCGGCGCGCGCCTGGGCAGTTATGTCGTCGTTGCTATCGCGGCGATCTTCTTTATCGACCGCTGCGTCATGTCATTTATCGACCTGGTGCAGGTGAGCATCGTCTCGGATTCCAACCCCAGCGACTTTCTGTCGAGCCTGGTCTACATGACCTACAAGAGCGGCGACTTCTTTATCCGCGGCATCGAGATCACCATCGCACTTGCTACCTTCGGTACCGTCATCGCCTTTTTCCTGGCGCTGCTCTTTGTGTTTTTGCGCATTCAGACGTTCGACCGCGTGGATAACGACCTGGTGCGCTTCTTTAAGAGCATCGGCCGCGGCTTTGCGACCGTCTACTCTACCATCGTTCGCGGCACGCCCATGATGGTCCAGGGTCTGCTCATCTATTACGCAGGCTTCACCGTCCTGCGCGGCATGGGCTTCGAGACTGCCCAGGCCAACCAGATCTGGAGCACCTTTACCGCCGGCCTCGTCACCATCTCGCTCAACTCCACCGCCTACATGATGGAGGTCTTGCGCGGCGGCATCGAGTCTATTGACCCTGGTCAGGCCGAGGCGGCGCGCTCGCTGGGCCTGTCGCAGTGGCAGGCCATGCGCAAGGTCGTGTTCCCCCAGGGCATTAAAAACGCGATCCCGGCGCTCACCAACGAGCTCATCATCAACATCAAGGATTCGTCGGTGCTCTCGGTCATCGGCGTGTTTGACCTCATGTACGCCACCACCACCGTCGCCGGCGTGTACTACCGCCAGATGGAGGTCTACTGCGTGGCGCTCGTGGTCTACCTGATCCTGACGCTCGTGGCGAGCCGCCTGCTCGAGGCCTTTGGCAAAAAGCTCGGCGCCGAGGCTCCGGTCACGCTGCCCAGCTCCAACTAGGCTCAAGACGAGGAGAATCATCATGGCAGATACCGCCATTACCGGCGTTGCGGCCGCCGCACAGACCAATGAGCCGCTCATCCGCGTCGAGGGCCTGCGCAAGAGCTTCGGCTCGCTCGAGGTACTCAAGGGCATCGACCTGTCCGTCAATCCCGGCGAGGTCGTCACCATCATCGGCGCCTCGGGTTCGGGCAAGTCGACCTTCCTGCGCTGCCTCAACCTGCTCGAGACCCCGGACGCGGGCCACATCTGGTTCCACGGCCAGGACCTCACGGCCGAGCGCTGCAACATCAACAAGCTGCGCGAGGACATCGGCATGGTGTTCCAGGGCTTTAACCTGTTCAACAACATGGATGTGCTCGACAACTG
>CABRLT010000262.1 GCA_902471785.1 uncultured Collinsella sp. | reverse complement strand
TGACGTCGCGCGAGGCGCTGCAGACCGCCATGAGCACGGCTGCCGACGCGCAGGCTGGCGCGGTGGAGCCGATTCATCTGCTGTCTGCCCTGCTCGGTGCCGGCGAGCGCAACATCTCCGTGATCATCGAGCGCATCGGCGCCGACCCGGCCCAGCTCGCACGCTCCACGCAGGATGCCATCGACCATGCGCCCAAGGTTTCCGGCGAGGGCCAGCAGATGGGTCTTTCCAACGAGCTCGTCCGCGTCATCGAAAAGGCCGAGAAGAAGGCCACCAAGATGGGCGACAGCTTTGTGGTGACCGAGCATCTGCTGATGGCACTTGCCGAGGACAAGGGCGAGGCGGGCCGTGTGCTGCGCGATGCCGGCGTGACCAAGGAGCGCATCGAGCAGGTCTACGAGGAGCTGCGTGGCGATGACCGCGTGACGTCTGCCGAGGACAAGACCCAGTTTGAGGCACTGGAACAGTACGGCCGCAATATCTGCGACCTTGCCCGCGCCGGCAAGCTCGACCCGGTCATCGGCCGTACCGACGAGATTCGTCGTACCATCCAGGTCCTGTCCCGTCGCACCAAGAACAACCCCGTGCTCATCGGTGAGCCGGGCGTCGGCAAGACGGCCATCGTCGAGGGCATCGCCCAGCGTATCGTGGCCGGCGACGTGCCGAGCACGCTGCGCGACCGCGACCTCATCGAGCTCGACATGAGCGCGCTGGTCGCCGGTGCCAAGTACCGTGGTGAGTTCGAGGACCGCTTGAAGGCCGTGCTCAAGGAGGTACAGAAGTCCGAGGGCAAGGTCATCCTGTTCATCGATGAGCTCCACACCATCGTGGGCGCGGGTGCCACCGAGGGCTCCATGGACGCCGGCAACATCCTCAAGCCTGCACTCGCCCGTGGCGACCTGCATGCGATCGGCGCGACCACGCTCGACGAATACCGCAAGTACATCGAGAAGGACGCGGCGCTCGCGCGTCGTTTCCAGACCGTTATGGTGAGCGAGCCTACCGTCGAGGACACCATCTCGATCCTGCGTGGCCTCAAGGAGAAGTACGAGATCTTCCACGGCGTGCATATCACCGATAGCGCGCTCGTGGCGGCTGCCGACCTCTCCGATCGCTATATCGCCGACCGTTTCCTGCCCGACAAGGCCATCGACCTGGTCGATGAGGCCGCAAGCCGCCTGCGCATGGAGCTCGACAGCATGCCGGTCGAGATCGACGCCACCACGCGTCAGCTCACCCAGCTGCAGATCGAGGAGCAGGCACTCATGAAGGAGACCGATGACGCCTCCAAGGAGCGTCTGGAGGCCCTACGTCAGGAGATCGCCGAGGTCCAGGAAAAGCTCAACGTGCAAAAGGCCGGCTGGCTCAACCAAAAGAACGCCATCGACCACGTGCAGGAGCTCAAGGGCCGGCTCGACGAGGCCAAGAGCGAAGAGGAGCGCGCGACGCGCAACGGCGACCTGGGCCGTGCGTCCGAGCTGCGCTTCTCCGTGATTCCGGGCCTGCAGCAGCAGATTCAGGATTCCGAGGCCGCGCTCGAGGCACAAAAGCAGCAGGACGGCGAGGGCCTCAACGAACAGGTGACCTCCGATGAGATCGCCGAGGTCGTGAGCGCCTGGACCGGCGTGCCTGTGTCCAAGATGATGCAGGGCGAGCTCGACAAGTTGAAGGGCCTGGAGGGCGAGCTGCATAAGCGCGTCATCGGTCAGGACGAGGCCGTCTCCGCCGTCGCCGCGGCCGTGCGCCGCAGCCGTGCGGGTCTCTCCGATCCGGACAAGCCCATCGGCAGCTTCTTCTTCCTGGGCCCCACCGGCGTGGGTAAGACCGAGCTCGCCAAGGCTCTAGCCGAGTGCCTGTTCGATGACGAGCGCGCACTCGTGCGTATCGACATGTCCGAGTACATGGAGAAGTTCAGCGTCCAGCGTCTGATCGGTGCGCCCCCGGGATACGTGGGCTACGACGAGGGCGGCCAGCTCACCGAGGCCGTGCGCCGTCGTCCGTACTCCGTGATCTTGCTCGACGAGATGGAGAAGGCTCATCCGGATGTCTTTAACGTGCTGCTGCAGGTGCTTGATGACGGCCGTCTGACCGATGGCCAGGGTCGCCAGGTGTCCTTCAAGAACACGATCATCATCATGACGTCCAACGTGGGCTCCAAAGCCATCGCCGATCTGTCCGGTAAGGACGAGGAGGAGATGCGCCATCAGGTTGATGCGGCCATGGCTCAGACCTTCCGCCCCGAGTTCCTCAACCGTATCGACGATATCGTGGTGTTCCATCCGCTCGGTATGGCGCAGATCGAGAAGATCGTCGACATCCAGCTCGCCGACGTCCGCGCGCGTCTGGCCAAGGAGCGCATGACGCTTGCCATCACCCCGGCGGCCAAGCAGATGCTCGCCGTGGGCGGCCTGGACCCGGTCTTTGGCGCCCGTCCGCTCAAGCGTCTGGTCCAGCGCGAGGTCGTGGATGCCATCGCCGCCGCCATCATCGACGGCACGGTGCGCGAGGGCGATCAGGTGACGGTCGATGTCGACAAGGACGGTGGCTTTACCGTCGTGTGCGACAACACGCCGGCGGCCACCTACGAGGTCTCCGACGCAGAGTAAATTATGGG
>CABRLT010000261.1 GCA_902471785.1 uncultured Collinsella sp. | reverse complement strand
CGCGGATGGAGTTCCGCGGCGCCCAAGCCACACGCTAACAGCTTTAAGGAGTCAAAGCTGGTTTAGCCAAAGAAGCGCTTGATCTCGATCTCGGCGTTCTCCAGGCAGTCGGAGCCGTGGATCACGTTGGCGTTGACATCGACAGCGAAGTCGCCGCGGATGGTACCAGGAGCAGCGTCAAGCGGATTAGTAGCGCCCATGAGGGTGCGCATCTTAGCAACAGCGGAGAGACCGGAAACGACCATCTTGACGACCGGACCGCTCGTCATAAAGTCACAGAGACCGCCAAAGAAGGGCTTGTCGGCCAGATGGGCGTAGTGCTCCTCGACGGTAGCGCGCTCGAGCGTGGTCATCTCCATGCGCTCGATGACAAGGCCGCTGCGCTCGATGCGAGCAACAATCTCGCCGATCTTGCGGTCGCGCACGGCGTCGGGCTTAATCATGATGAAGGTCTTCTCGATAGCCATAAGGTAGCCTTTCAAGTAGGTTCGCGCGTGCCCAAGTCCCATTCCGGCACCCGCCTGGACTGCATCGTAACAGAGTTTTAGCTGCAGTTAAACAAAAAGCTGTTTATTGAAACGTTGCAATTTATTGAAGCGTTCCATATGTGTCACTTCTGTTTCGAAGCTCGATTAGAGTACCATCCGACTGCCCATCAACCGCATCGAGCAGAGCAGACAGTCGGTTGCCGCCCGCGAACGTACCCCCTTCACAACCTGCCCAAAGGTCCTACAGAACTTCTCGACAAGCCCCTCCCCCATAGCAACAAAATACGGACGCTCACATCAGCAGACGTCCGTAAAGCAAAAAATGATTCCTCAATAAATGGCAAAAACGGCTTCGGCCAAACCCTTACTTTATCCCGTGGCCCATCTCGACGACCTTGGTCAGCGATCCAAACACGCCCTCGTCGGCCACGAGCTGTGCCTCGGCACGCTGCAGCTGCACGGCAACGGCGGCAGGGGCGGTACCGCCCTCGGTCGTGCGTGCAGCGACAATCGACGGGATGTCGAGCGCCTCGGTGATGTCGTGCTCAAAGAGCGAGCTTGCCTCCTGGAACACCTCAAACGGCAGGTCCTCAAGATTGCAGCCGCGCTTCTCACACATCAGGACTAGATGGCCCACCACGGCATGTGCCTCGCGGAACGGCAGACCACGCTTAGCCAGGTAATCGGCAACATCGGTGGCGGCAAGGTGTCCCACGCCGCACTCGCGCGCCATGGCATCCTCGTTGACGGTCCAAGTCGAAATCATACCGGCCATAACCGATAGGCACTGCATGAGCGTATGGGCGGTATCGAGCGCGCCCTCCTTGTCCTCCTGCAAGTCCTTGTTATAAGCGAGCGGCAAGCCCTTCATGGTCACGAGCAGCTGGACCAGGTTGCCATACACACGGCCGCTCTTGCCGCGGATAAGCTCGGCAAAGTCGGGATTCTTCTTCTGCGGCATGATGGACGAGCCGGTGGAGTACGAGTCGGAAAGCGTGATAAAGCCAAATTCGGAGCTCGACCACAGCACGATCTCCTCGGAAAGGCGCGACAGATGCATGGCCATGACTGAGCCGGCGTAATGCAGATCGAGCAGGAAATCGCGGTCGGAAACCGCATCGAGCGAGTTGGGAATCACACCCGCAAAGCCAAGTTCGGCAGCCGTCATCTGACGATCGAGCGGATAGCTCGTGCCGGCAAGTGCGGCAGCACCCAGCGGGCAGTTGTCGGCGGCATCAAAGGCGGCCTTCAAGCGTGTAAAGTCGCGCGCGAACATCCAGGAATACGCCAGCAGATGATGCGAGAGCAGCACGGGCTGAGCGTGCTGCATATGCGTGTAACCCGGCAGAATCACCTTGTCGTACTTCTTAGCCGCATCCACCAGCACATGGCGCAGCTCAAGATTGGCCTCCATGAGCTCCTTGGCCAGCGCCTTGACGCCCAGGCGCGTGTCGGTCGCCACCTGGTCGTTGCGCGAACGTCCGGTATGCAAGCGCTTACCGGCCTCGCCGATGCGACGCGTCAGCTCGCTCTCGATGGACATATGAATGTCTTCGTCGTTGATGTCGAAGGTGAAGTTGCCGGCATCGATATCCTGTTCGATTCCGGTCAGGCCCTTGGCAATCGCTTGCTCGTCCTCGGCACTGATGATGCCCTGGGCCGCCAGCATTTTGGCATGCGCCTTAGAGCCTGCGATATCCTGCTTATAGAGATGTTTGTCGGCCGGCAGCGACGCGCCAAACTCCTGCGTGACCTCGGCCACGCCTGCCTCAAAACGACCGCCCCAAAGAGCCATGGAACCGTCCCCTTTCTCCAAATACCAAAACAAGCGCCCAAAGCAATGCGCCATATCGCTAAAGCGATTTTTCAACCGCTAGTTTTACACATTCCCCACCGTGTGCGGAGCCATGTAGCTAATTTGCAAAGAAGTGACGCGCCATGCACTTGGCGCCCAACGTCTCCCTCCGGATGTTGCCCTGCGAACCATCGATCCAGGCCTTCAGGCTCATAGGGACGTCCTCGACCCTTGCAGCATCGAACTCGGGCGCGAGGGCAAGTAAAGCATGCGCGATAGCATTGAACATAATGGATACTCCTCATATATATAGGCGCAGAGCCGCCAAATTGATAGAAGGAGCC
>CABRLT010000260.1 GCA_902471785.1 uncultured Collinsella sp. | reverse complement strand
GCTTTGCGTACTTTGATCGCAACAGCTCGGGCGACATGATGAGCCGCGTGGTCAACGACCTGTTCGATATCTGCGAGGCGGCGCATCACGTGCCCGAGTGGATCATCATCTGCGGCATCGAGATTATCGGCTCGTTTGTGATCCTCTTTACCATCGCCCCGGTGCTGGCGCTTGCCATGGCTGTGGTGACGGCGGCGTTTGCGGTCATCATGTTTTGGCAGAACATGCGCATGCGCGAGGTCTTTAGCGACAACCGCAAAAAAATCAGCGGCATTAATGCGCAGCTGCAGGATTCGCTGGCGGGCATGCGCGTAGTCAAGAGCTTTGCCAACGAGGAGACCGAACGCTTCAAGTTCCGCGCCTCCAACAATCGCTACCTTTCGTCCAAGGAGAACATGTATCACGCCATGGGCGTCTATACCGCGACGTATGGCCTGCTCTCGGGAGTGCTTTATGTGATCGTGGTGCTGCTGGGCGGTTGGCTCGTTGCCCAGGGTCAGCTGCAGGCGGTCGATATGGCAACCTTCGCACTCTACATTTCGCTGTTCTGCACGCCGCTCGAGACGCTCGTCAATTCGGCTGAGACGTATCAGAAAGCCATCGCCGGCTTTAAGCGCATGGATGAGGTGCTCTCGACTGTCCCCGATATTCAGGATAAGCCGGGTGCTGCGGATCTGCAGGTGACGGCTGGTGCTGTGGAGTACCGCGACGTGTGCTTTAGCTACGAGGATGTTGAATTGGGCGAGCGCGGCGCCGACGGACGCCCTGTTATCGACCACATGGACCTGTCCATCAAGCCCGGTCAGACCATCGCTTTGGTTGGTCCCTCGGGCGGCGGCAAATCGACGACTTGTTCGCTGTTGCCGCGCTTTTACGACGTTGCCGCCGGCTCCATTAGCATCGACGGCCAGGATGTGCGCGACGTGACGCAGCATAGTCTGCGCCGTGCCATCGGCCTGGTGCAGCAAGATGTGTACCTGTTTGATGGAACGATCGGCGAGAACATCGCCTACGGCAAGCCGGGCGCCACGGCAGAAGAGATCGCCGAAGCGGCCCGCCGCGCCAATATTGATATCTTTATCGAATCGCTTCCGCAAGGCTACGACACCGTGGTGGGCGAGCGCGGCAGCCGTCTTTCGGGTGGTCAAAAGCAGCGCGTCGCCATCGCGCGCATTTTTCTCAAGAATCCCAAGATCCTTATTTTGGATGAGGCGACGAGTGCCCTGGATAACGAGAGCGAGGAAGCGGTGCAGGAGTCGCTCGAAGAGCTGGCACGCGGCCGTACCACGATCATCATCGCCCACCGTCTCTCGACTATTAAGCATGCTGACGAGATTGCGACCGTTGAGCATGGTCGCGTTGTGGAACGTGGCACGCACGAGGAGCTTCTCGCCCGTGGCGGCACCTATGCCCGTTACTATCGAATGCAGTTCGAAGGTGCGCGTGCGCACGAGCTCGACTGATTGATATGACAGGAAGATCATGGCTGATAAGAACCCTTTGACTCCGGAAGAAGTGACGGAGTTATTCTCCGAAATCGATGCATCCGGCGTCTTGGATCCCACGCTCGCCAAAAAGCGTACCGAGCGCATGCGTGAGAAGGAGGCTGCGGCCAAGCGCGGTGACAAAGCGGCGCTAGCGCAGCTGCGCAGCGAGGACCGCGCGAGCCAGGCAAAACATATCGACCCGCTGTCCGAGGACGATCCTTCGGGCTCGCAGGTGAGCCATACCATTACGAAGACCGCGATGGCCGTGGTCATCGGTATTTTGGTGCTGATCGTGGGCAT
Source organism: uncultured Collinsella sp. (assembly GCA_902471785.1). Taxonomy (GTDB): domain Bacteria; phylum Actinomycetota; class Coriobacteriia; order Coriobacteriales; family Coriobacteriaceae; genus Collinsella. The sequence continues at coordinate 861 of CABRLT010000260.1, read as the reverse complement.
GCAGATTGGCTACGGCGTGATGCGTCGTCTGAACACCGCCAACCTGTCCGAGAGCGTTTCGGTCGATACCGTCTCGACCGCGCTCAAGGGTGGACTTGAATGGGGCAACGGCTTTACGCAGTTCCCGCTCGACTTCACCGTCGATGAAGCCGATGAACGCACGGGCACGGTCGAGGTGACGGTGTTGGACACATCGTCTGCCAACGAGCTCGAGCTGCTGTCCAACGGGCAGATTCAGGCCGCGGCGCTTGCGACCAACGCGTTGCTCAACGATAAGATCGACCGCGTGGTGTATAACGTTCACGCCTATATCGACGAGGATAGCAACATTCAGCACGATTCCTTCTTTGGCATGTTTCCCGCCCACGGCCACCAGAGCGCCATCCTGACGTTCGTGTGGACCAAGAGTTCATCCAACGCCACGAATATCGATTGGAAGATGCGCATCGTGAGTATGGATGACACCATCGCCGAGCGCATTCAGAAGCAGGTGAACTCGGTGTCGTCGTTGATTGAGGACCCGGTGGTGAGCCAGACCAAGATTGACGAGGAAAAGGCCGAGCGCGATCTGGAGCATCGTCTGCATGGCCGCGAGATTTTCCGCGGCGGCAAGCCCGATCGCACACCGTCCAAACTGCTGGAGCAGGATAAGAAAAAGTAAGACGTCATCATCCCGCGTGAGCCACAAGCCTCGCGGGATGATTTTTAATCCCCGTCCTAGAAAAATCATTATGCATAGAAAGTCATAATTATCATTTCGTAAACATTTCGATGAAATTAACGCCATGAGGCATGCTTACGGTTACAATACCGCGAGGCCTAACTACACACCTTTAAGCCGGTCCTGTGAGACCGGGAAGG
>CABRLT010000259.1 GCA_902471785.1 uncultured Collinsella sp. | reverse complement strand
GGACTGGAGCCCCAAACAGTCCCTATTCCACCGCAACTTCGGTGGGGCGGCGGGGGATCCGATGCGTACTCGTGGTGAGGTCGTGAGCTTGTAAAAGGTGTGCGTGCGCTTGTCGTTCGTATCTGCTATCATTCCTAATCTGTGCGCTCATGCGGGCGTGGCGGAATTGGTAGACGCGCCAGATTTAGGTTCTGGTGGGATTCCCGTGAAGGTTCGAGTCCTTTCGCCCGCACCAACGCACCCGCGTCGGCTTATGCCCTCGCGACGCTTGTTGCATAAAGGTACCAGCACCTCAGATAAGCTGGGCAGTATGAGGAGGAACGTGTTGAACATCACCGCTTCTGACGTCAAGGACGCCAAGCTCACCGCTACGGTCACCATCCCGGCCGCCGACGTCGACGCCGCGATCAAGAAGGCCTACAAGGACACCGCCAAGAAGTACCGCTTCCCGGGCTTCCGCGCCGGTAAGGCCCCCCGTCCGGTCATCGACTCCGCTCTTGGCGCCGAGGCTACCCTCGCTCAGGCCACCAACGACCTGATCGCCGCCAACGAGCCCGCCGTCCTCAACGAGCTGGACATCGTCCCCACCAAGAACGGTGACTACAAGGAGCTCGACCTCGCCAAGGATCACGAGGACTACACCTACACCGTCGAGTTCTCCCTGCGTCCCGCCGCTGAGCTCTCCTCCTTCGACGCTGTCGAGATCGAGATGCCCCCTGCGGAGGTCACCGAGTCCGAGATCAACAACCAGGTCGAGATGCTTCTCAACTACCGTGCCACCTTCGAGGACGTCGAGGGTCGCGCCGCCGAGGCCGAGGACTACGTCACCGTCGACCTCAAGGCCGTCGAGAACGCCGACAACTTTGCCGCCGAGGGCCGCATGCTCATCGCCGGTAGCGACAGCAACCCCAAGGAGTTCAACGAGGCCCTGATCGGCGCTAACGTTGACGACGTCAAGACCGTCACCTGGACCGACGAGGTCGAGGAGGGCGAGGAGGCCGAGACCCACACCGTCGAGGTCACCGTCAAGGGCATCAAGGTCCGCAACACCCCCGAGCTCACCGACGAGCTTGTCAAGTCCGACTTCGGCTTCGACAGCATCGATGCCATGCGCGACGCCATTAAGATCGAGATCGAGCAGGACAAGGCTTCCCGCCTGCCGGCCGAGAAGGAGAACCGTTGCGTCTCCGCTCTTGCTGAGCGTCTGCAGCTCGACGAGATGGACGCCGACTACGAGCAGTCCGTCTTTGAGGAGCTTGGCCAGAACTTCCTGTCCAACCTTGCTGCCCGCGGCATGACCCTGGACACCTGGCTTCCCGCTTCCGGTCTGACCATGGAGCAGTTCATCGGCGACCTGCACAAGCAGGCCAACGACGTTGCCCGTGAGTCCCTGGCTCTCGACGCCCTCGCCCGTGAGCTCAAGATCGAGGTCACCGAGGACGACATCAACGCCGAGTTCGAGAAGGCCGGCGTCAAGGACGTCGAGGCTTCCAAGGCCGAGTTCATCGCCGATGGCCGCATGCCTGCCGTCCGCGAGTCCATCCGTCGCTCCAAGGCCGTCGACCACCTGGTCGAGAACGCCAAGGTGACCGAGGTCGACGAGACCGCCAAGGACGCCGAGTAATTCTCGCCACCTTGCCCGCGAGCGCATGCGTGCGCCCGTGATGGGGTAAAGTTATACACCGGTTATCCGGTTGCTTCGTACGGTGCCAGCCAATGCATAGCATGCGGGCGCCGTACGTTTATCTAGAACCAATTTGGTCCGCAAGAGAGAAATGGAGATGCGTATGATCGCTAAGTTCGATTCCGCCCTCGTGCCATACGTTATCGAGCAGACGCCGCGCGGCGAGCGCAGCTACGATATCTATTCGCGCCTGCTCAACGACCGCATCATCTTCTTGGGCGAGGAGATCAACTCCGTCAGCGCCAACCTGGTCGTTGCCCAGCTGCTGCATCTTGAGAGCCAGGATGCCGAGAAGGATATCTCGCTCTACATCAATTCGCCCGGTGGCGAGGTCTACTCCGGCCTGGCGATTCTTGACACTATGAACTTCATCAAGCCGCAGGTCTCCACCATTTGCGTCGGTATGGCTGCATCCATGGCCGCTGTGCTGCTTTCGGCCGGCGCCAAGGGCAAGCGCTTCTGCCTGCCGCACTCCAAGGTCATGATTCACCAGCCCAGCGGCGGTGCCCAGGGTCAGCAGACCGAGATCGAGATCGTGGCCGAGGAGATCAAGAAGACCCGTCGCGAGCTCAACCAGATCCTGTCCGATGCCTCGGGCCAGCCCATCGAGAAGGTCCAAGCCGACACCGAGCGCGACAATTATCTGACTGCTGCCGAGGCCCTCGACTACGGCCTGGTCGACCGTATCGTCACCTCGCGCGATCTCGCCGCGAAGGACGCCTAGGATGGCAGGTAACATGCAGGACAACTTTGACGAGAACGGCAACCCCATCCGCTGCTCTTTCTGCGGAAAAGAGCAGGGGCAGGTACGCCGTCTCGTAAAGGGCCCGACCAACATCTTTATCTGCGACGAGTGCGTCGCCGCCTGCTCCGAGATCTTGGAGGAGTCGCTGGCTTCGGACTTTATGGACGCTGCCCGCAACGGCAAGCTGCCGGGCTTCCTCAACGACCACGGTCAGGCTGCATCCCA
>CABRLT010000258.1 GCA_902471785.1 uncultured Collinsella sp. | reverse complement strand
TGGTGGCGGCGGCAGCGTAACCTTTAACGTCGACATTCTCATTGAGGCGCCCGACGCGCGCCTGAAGCCGGGCATGACGGCCGAGGTATCGGTGGTGACCGAGCAGCTCGACGACGTGGTGATGGTGCCGACGATGGCGCTCATGACCGAAGACGGCGAACACTATTACGTCAACGTGGCAACCGATGACGAGGGCAAGCATACCCGTCGCGTGAAGGTGACCGTCGTGACGCAAAACGACAACGAAGCCGTAGTCGGCAAGACACAGGTAAAGCGCGACGACCAGGGCAACGAGATCAACCCCAACGTGCCGGTTACCAAGCTGCGCGATGGCGACACCCTCGTCATGGACACCGGAGCGGACGCAACGGCTGAAGGCGGCTACAGCACGGATTCGGGCAGCATGTCTGACGACGAGGGCATGTAATGCGTCCCGTTATCGACATCCGCAACGTGCACCGCATTTTTGAGAGCGAGGCGGGTTGCGCCCACATCCTGCACAACGTGAGCCTGGCGGTAGAACCCGGCGAGTTCGTCGCCATTACCGGCCCTTCAGGCTCGGGCAAGTCAACGCTCATGAACATCCTGGGCTGCCTGGACAAACCGACGGCGGGCGACTATTACCTGCAAGGGCTCAACGTGGCCGAGCTCGATGATGACGAGCTCACCGAAGTCCGCGCCCTGAGCATTGGCTTTGTCTTTCAGAGCTTCAACCTGCTGCCGCGCCTGTCGGTTATCGAAAACGTCATGCTGCCGCTGGCCTACACCAATGTGCCCCGTAGCCAGCGCGAAATGCGCGCCGTTCACGCGCTGCAGGCTGTCACGCTGCCCGTCGACCACTGGGACCACCGCATATCCGAGCTCTCGGGCGGCCAGATGCAGCGCGTCGCAATCGCGCGCGCCCTCGTCAATGACCCGCCCATCATCCTGGCCGATGAGCCGACGGGAAACCTGGACTCCGCTACCGGAGCGCTTGTGATGGAGACCTTCCATAAGCTCCAGAAGCGCGGCAAAACCATCGTGCTTATCACACACGACCCCGGCATCGCCGCCGACGCCGACCGTGCCGTGACCATCCGCGACGGTCGCATTCACGATGGCGCGTATATTCCACATGCACCGCGGACCCTGCGCAGCGCCGTGGATAGCCTGCCCATGATTTCCGCCTCCGCCAACCCGCCGAAAGGAGAGATGGCATGAGCGCCCGCGATCTCATCCAGGAAGCCCTTCACTCGCTCGAGGCCAACAAGGGGCGCAGCCTGCTCACCATCCTGGGCATTGTCATCGGCATCGCCTCGGTTATCGCCATGACTTCGCTCATCGGCGGCATCCAAAACAGCTTGGTCAACAGCCTGGGCCTCAATGCGGCACGCATGGTGCAAATCTATTCGTCGCAAGAACTCACCGAGTCGGACATCGAGAAGCTTCAAAAACTGGTGCCGCAGATAGAGCAGATCGGCATTGTCGACAGCGCGTATACCGAGTACAAGACCGGCGATAAAAGCTATACCGTCATGGCACAAGGTGTCGATAGCGACATGCTCGACGCCGTGGGGGCCAGCAAGCTCGTTGCGGGGCGCACCTATTCCCAGGCCGAGTCCCAATCAGGCTCGCGCGTGGCGCTCATCAGCCGCGGCGGCGCCGATCAGCTTTACGGCAACGAACAGGATGCGCTGGGGAAAACCATCAAGGTGTCCAACGGCGAGGTGCAGATTGTAGGCGTGATTGATGGCGGCAGCGACTCCATGGGCTCGCTCACGCTGTATATGCCACGCGAAACCATCTCCGGGCTGTTCGGCGACGAGAATCCTTCATTCCCCAGCGTGACGGCACTTGCCGCCGAGAGCACGGACATGGATGAGCTTTGTAAGACCATCGAGTCCAAGGTGCGCGCGATGAAGGGCATCGAGGAGGATGAGTATGACAGTGTATCGGCGACCTCCATGAAAAGCGCCATCGATGCGCTCAACTCCTTTATGGGCGCGTTCTCGCTCATCATGGGTGCTGTCGCCAGCATCTCGCTGCTTGTCGGCGGTATCGGCATTATGAATATGATGCTTACCAACGTAACGGAGCGCATCCGCGAGATCGGCATCCGCCGCGCTCTGGGCGCAAGTCGTCGCGATATCACTGCGCAGTTTTTGGCCGAATCCTCGGCGCTGTGCGTCACCGGCGGACTGCTAGGTGTCCTGATTGGCTATCTGCTGGCCTGGGCTCTTGCGATGTTTGCCGCAGGATCAGGGGTTCTCGGCGAGCTCGGTGCCAGCGGGCAAATCACACCGAGCTTTTCAATCGCCACGGTACTGCTGGCCTTCGCCGTCTCCGTCGGCATCGGCGTAATCTTTGGCTTCTATCCCGCTCGCCGCGCGGCAAAGCTCGACCCGGTGGAGTGCCTACGCTACCAGTAAGCCACCACCAACAAGTTGCGGTGAATTAGGGACTGAATATGCTATCTAGCAGCAAAAACAGACACTATTTCACCGCAACTTATTGAAGGGCTACTTGCACCAGTTCCGGGCGTCGTCCTCGAACTTTTGGCGGATGACGGTCTTGTACGGTTCGAGCTTGCTCGAGGCGCTCCTCCTCGCGGGCGAGAGGGAACGCAGGCGCGGCGAGCGCCTAGCGCGCGAACTCCCGTAAGAGCGCGTCTTCCAC
>CABRLT010000257.1 GCA_902471785.1 uncultured Collinsella sp. | reverse complement strand
CTGACCGGCGCTGGCCGAAAGGCCCAGGTCCTTGAGCAGGCCAGCGAGGTAAATCTGGCCCTCGTCGTTGACAGTCAACTCGGCATGCTTCTCGGGGAAGTCGGCGAGCTGGCCCTCCTTGAACACGCGGTCGAACTCGGCCTGAGCCTCGTCGCCGGCGCCGGCACCGTGGTAGGTGTCGCACAGGTCGCGGCCCAGAGCGCGCTTGAGCTCGTAGGGGTCGGCGGAGCCATCGGCCAGGGCGGCGTCGATCTTGTCGACCTCAGCAGGGGTGAGCGAGCTGGCCAGACGATAGTACTTGCCGATCATCTCATCGGGAATGGACATGGTCTTGCCGAACATGTCCTTGGGAGCATCGGTCAGGCCGATGTAGTTGCCATAGGACTTGGACATCTTGCGCACGCCGTCGGTGCCCTCGAGCAGCGGCATGGTGAGCGCAATCTGCGGCTCCATACCCATCTTCTCCATGAGCTCGCGGCCGGCGAGCAGGTTGAAGAGCTGGTCGGTGCCGCCCATCTCGACGTCGGCCTTGATCTGAACGGAGTCGAAGGCCTGCATCACGGGGTACAGAAACTCGTGCAGGGCAATCGGCGTCTGGGACTGGTAGCGCTTGGTAAAGTCGTCGCGCTCAAGGATGCGGGCGACGGTGAACTTGGAGCACACCTGCAGCAGGCCGGCCAGGTCCATCGAAAGGATCCAGTCGCCGTTGTGCACGATGGTGGTCTTCTCGGGGTCCAGAATCTTCATGGCCTGGCTCACGTAGGTCTCGGCGTTGGCCTCGATCTGCTCCTGCGAAAGCTGCGGACGCGTGGAGTTCTTGCCCGAGGGGTCGCCGATCAGCGCGGTGCCGTTGCCGATGATGAGGGTGACGTTGTGGCCCAGGTCCTGGAACTGACGCATCTTGCGCAGGGGCACGGCATGGCCCAGGTGCAGGTCGGGGCTGGTGGGATCGACGCCGAGCTTGATGTTGAGGGGCTCGCCCTTCTCAAGCTTCTTGCGAAGGTCGGCCTCGGGGACGATCTGCGCTGCACCCGAGGTGATGATACGCATTTGCTCGTCAACAGACAGCATTGGGTATCCTCCTTTTGCTATAGCACCCTCACCGGATACGGCGGTGCTGGAAGTTCATAAACTCTCTTATGATAACCAAAACGGCGCGGCCGAACACCTACGACAGGAAAATCCTCGTCCTGCCGCACGCGTCGATAACGACCGGCAAACGCGTGCCGTCACGTTCGACCAAAAAGCGCGCCCGCTGACGGCGCGAGCAGTCACGGCAACGGATCTGCCCCGTTGCATCCGTGGCGCAGGCGCCCTCGGCAGTCAGCATGCAGTGCTCACACACCATGAGCTCGGAACGGTCGGCATCGACAGGCCCCAAGACACCGGGACAAGCGGCAAGCTCGGCAACACGCTCCGCATCATTGCCGAGCAACTCGGCCGACAAGTACACCCGCCCCGCCCCGAGTCCGCGCAGCCAGGTAAGCGTGACCCGATTGGCACAGAACACCGGCGCCGCCACGTCAAACGTTGTGCCCAGCTCGCGGGCCATCGCCACTTGTCCCAGATTGCGGCAGACGACGCGCCCGGCACGCTGCATAAGCGCCCGAGTCCGCTCGGCGTCGCCCGCGCGGCACACTTCGTCGAGCACCACCGTTGTATCGGACAGATCTCGCTCATCGCGCGGACCCACATCCATCAGCTCCCAGGCAAAGACCATACGAGCAAAATCCTCGCGCTTTACCGGCCCCGCCGACCCCGCCAACTCCGTCGACGCACCGCCATCCACCGCAGCGTCCTCAAAGGGCAGCACCTCAACGGCACGCGCAACGGGCGCAATCGCGTCCGCCTCGACCCGCATGTGCTCCAGCGCCGTCGCCGTCTGCTCCAACACGCCGGCGCTGCGGATCAGGTACACCTCGCATCCCGCATCCACCTTACGCTTGCAGTGCACGACAATGCGCTCCCCTGCCGCCGCGTCCACCGGGCAGGGCACCTGGGGCCAGCGTTTGGGCACATCGGGACGTGCATCGGCACCCGGATAGAACCGAATCTCGAGCGTGTCGCCCGCGGCCACGGCAGCATCGAGCTCGACGGTCACCTCTTCGTGACCCACCGTCACCAAGTGGCCCACGCGCACGCCCTGGTTAATCGCACGCTCAAAGCTCATGAGCTCAGCACCCGATCGCCGCCGCAGATACGCATCGGTAAATCCACGGTTGAACGACCTGCCCAATTCGCGCTCGAGCGCCGATACGGCAGCGGCATCCCACGTGCCATCGCGCAGCATATCGAGTGCACGACGCCACACCCGCACCACGTTGAACACGTAGTCGGGGTTTTTCATGCGCCCCTCGATCTTGAGCGACGCCACCCCGGCCCCAACAAGCTCGGGCAGGTGCGCAATGCCCAAATAGTCGCGCGGGCACAGCAGACGATCGCCCTCCACGGAAACGACGCTCTCCCCCGCCTCGTCCACCAGGTCGTACGCCAAGCGACACGGCTGCGTACAGTCGCCGCGCATCGCCGATCGCCCACGCCGCAGGGCCGAAAACTCGCAGGCGCCCGAATATCCAATGCAAATCGCGCCGTGGCAGAACACCTCGATAGGCACGCCGGTAGCACACAGGGTGGCAATCTCGTCGACCGCCAGCTCGCGGGCGG
>CABRLT010000256.1 GCA_902471785.1 uncultured Collinsella sp. | reverse complement strand
ATCCCAGCGGCGGGATCGGCGCATTCCGTCGCCAGCGCCACGCTCGGCAGCAGCAACTGACCGACCATAAGCGCACACGCGCCGGCGCAAGCTATTTTGGCACCCACACAACGCCAGGTACCGTGAACCAGCGAGCAGGTGGACTCACGTTGAGCTTGCTTGTCAAAGTGGCTTACGTTCATAACGGCCTCCTTGGTCGTAGGGACATACCACCACAAAGGTGCCTGTCCCCTTTGTGGTGGTCCTGTACCACCAAGATGTGCCAAATGACTCCGTATGCCTAGGTTCGTAGATGTGAACCTAGGCCTCTACCCGCGGTTTAATTCAATATGATTTCGCCATCGCCACACTCGTCCCGGGAACGCTACAATCGAGGACACGATTATTCGTCCACCCAAAGGACCGTCCTTGAACCTGAGCAGGCCTAAAATCAACGCGCTTCTGGCACTCGCGCTCTTCACCTTCGCCTTCCTTGCCGCCGAGTTTCGTTTCGACGTCAACGTCGGGCTGCTCGCCGGTGCCGAACGCGTTGTAATCGCACAGGGCTTTATTCTGGGTGCGAGCGTGCTCGGCTTTATCGGGTACGCGCCGCTGCTCGGGCTCGCACGGCGCAAAGGCCACTCACTGGCAGCCGTCAACGCCGCCGCCGTCCCTATCGTCATCGTGGGCCTGACCCAAATTCAGTTCCCTACGGCCCCGCTTGTCCTCGAAATTCTGGGCTGCGTGGCATTCCTTGGACTCGGCCTGCTGGGTGCCGCCGCTCACCACGCCTTCGCGACGGCATTCCAAGACGATCCCAAGCTCGCCACCGGTGCGGGAGCAGCCTATGCCGCGGGCATCCTGATGCAGTTCGCCGTCAACCTGCTCAATTGCGGCGGTATCGCAGAGCTCATCGTCCTTGGCGCAGCGACTATCGCCATATCCGCCCTCAGCGTCGTTCCCCTAAAGGCTGCCGAGAGTCCCAATCCCACCGTCAACCCCTTTGCCGAGCCCTCACGCGCCCTCGCCAAGCAGGCATGTTGGAGCATCGCGCTCGTCATGATTCTTGCCTGCTTGTTCTCGACCCTCGACAACGTGGTCACGCTCTCCAACGCCCACGGCACCATTGCCGTGCAGACTTGGCCGCGCCTCTTTTTGGCGGCAAGCGGCCTTGCCGCCGGTCTTATCTTTGATCTTGCCGAACGTCGCTACATGGGTCTCATCATGCTCGGCGTCACGGCACTTTCCACCATCTCGATCTTGGCCGTGGAAGCCGGCGCCGATCCCAACCTAGGCCTTGTCGTCTTTTACCTGAGCTCGGGCTTTTTTGTCACGTTCTTTACCGCCACCTTTACACAGCTGGCACCGCGCATGCATGCACCCGCCCTCTGGGCCGGCATGGGGCGCGCCGCCAACAATGTATGTGCATTCACTACATCGGGCATCTCGCTTGCCCTCGTGACCTCGGGCAACGTTGCCCTCATCATGATCGGTGCGCTCATGCTGCTTGTGGCGGCGAGTGTGGCGTTTGTAGCCGCGGGCCTGTTCCGCCTGCCCCAAACCGAGCAGGAGCGCGAGCGCGAGCAGCTGGCAGAAGAAGCACTCGCCGCCCCCACCATCGAGGAGCAACGCCAGGCCTTCATCGCCAACCACGCTCTCACCCCGCGCGAAGTCGACGTGCTCATAGCCGTGACCCAGGATGAACGCCCGCTCAAGCGGGTCGCCGAGGAGCTCGGTATCTCGATGCGCATGGTGCAGCGCCACCTGAGCTCTATCTACCAAAAGACCGACACGCAGACGCGCGCCGGTCTCACCAAGGCCTTCCCCTCCGCCTAAAACAAAAACCACCACAAAGGTGCCTGTCCCCCTTGTGGTGGTTTTGGTCGGTTAGCCTTCGAGCTGAGCCACCTTGTAGCGGTAGGCAGCGGCGATGACGTCTTTACAGCCCTCGCGTCCCAGCTTGGCGCGGTTGACGACGATGTCTTTACCGCTCGTCATCTTCCACTTTCCGGCGCTATAGCGCTTGTAAAAAGCCTCACGCGCCTTCTGCTGCTGCTTGACCAGCTTGGCGCCCTTCTTTTTGTTAAGGCCACGCTTCTTGCGCACAATCTCGACGCGGTCCTCAAAGGGTGCGGTCACCAACACGGCAATGTGATTGGGGTTGTTACGCAGCAGGTAATCGGACAGACGGCCTTCGATAATGCAGCTCTCGGTCTCGCCCAGATCCAAAATCACCTGGCTCATCTTTTGGAACAACTTGTCCGAGTACGAACGCGCATCGTAACGGTCGGGCAGAAACGCCATGTTCTCCACAGCCAGACGCTCGTCGTAGGCGGCCATCTTATCGAGCGACTCGCCCGCGCGCAGCGACGCACGCACCAGCAGCTCGTTGTCATACAGCGGAATCCCCAACTCGTCGGCAAGCATGCGACCAATCTCGTGGCCCTCGGCGCCAAAGTCGCGCGCGATGGTAATGACCACAGGATTCTTCTTATTCTCCAGATCGCTCATCGCGATTCCTTTCTCTGTGTGACAAAGGGGCTGTCCCTTTGCCACATTCTACGCTGCCACAATACGGCGCTGATAGGCTCGGACCAGCAGCGAGATACCAAAGTTGAGCACAAAGTACATCGCAAACACCAGGCCGTAGAGCATAAGCACCTGCGACAGGTCGATCGCGTGGGCCATCAC
>CABRLT010000255.1 GCA_902471785.1 uncultured Collinsella sp. | reverse complement strand
CGCGAGTTCCGCACGCAAAGGAGAGCACTTAATGTGCTCTCCGTCTTGCGCAGGACTGCCCGAGCAGGCGATGTTGCCCCATACGCCCGCCCAGGTCCGCCGGGATCACGACAGCTTGACGATCGGCGCAAAGCCCTTCATAAGCTTTTTGGTCTGGCCGGTCTTTTCGAACTGCACCTCGATCATGTCACCCGCGACGCTAATCACGGTACCCGTGCCAAAAGTCTTGTGGCTCACGGTATCGCCCGCGGCAAAGTCCTGCGATGCGCTGGCACGATCGACCTTGCGCTCCACCGTCGGGGACACCTTGGAAGACGGCTTTTTGGCTCGCGACGCGCCCGAACCAAAAGTCGAGGCAACACGGCCGGCGTCGGGCGAGACCCCACGATGGCGCTCGGTTCCGTAGCTACTGCCGCCAAAGAAGTCGTCGAAGCTCGATCCGCCGCGCGAACCGGAACCGCCGGTCGAGCGCGTATGCGAGCCAAACACCTTGCCGCCGTACATATCCGAGCCCATGCCCGAGCCAAAGGTACCGTGGCGGTCGCCGCGCTTCTCCCAGCCCGTGCCCTCAAAACCGGCAGAGCCGATACCGCTAAACTCGATATCCTCAAACGGAATCTCGTTGAGGAAGCGCGAGCGCGGGTTGGCAGAAGTCGAGCCGTAGGTGCGACGCGTGGCCGCATAGGTCAAGAACAGGCGCTTACGGGCACGCGTGATGGCGACGTAGGCCAAGCGGCGCTCTTCCTCGAGCTTGCCCGGATCGTCACTGCCGCCAAAATCGTGCACGTGGGGGAAGATACCCTCCTCCATGCCCGCCACAAAAACCGCCGGGAACTCCAAGCCCTTGGCGGAATGGATGGTCATCATGGTGATGGCATGTGTCTCGCCGGCCAGGGAATCCAAGTCGGAGCGCAGGGCCAGCCACTCCATGAGCGCCGGCAGTGCCTTGCAGGTGAGCGGGCCGTAGGTGCGCTCGATCTCGTCGGCATGCACGGCGCCGGCCGGCAGCTCCGTCGGCGCGGCATAGGCGTTGCCCGCGATGGCAGCGGCCAGTGCATCCTGCGGCGAGAGTGCCGGAGCGGCCAAGCTATCGAGCGGATTAGTGCCCGCGGCATCACGTGCACCGACGAGCGCCTCAAACGAAGACGCAGGCGCAGACGGGCCCGGCTCGGGTGCGGGCGCGCTCACCACGACGGCCTTCCGCTCAGCGGCATCCGGTACATCGGCAACGCCAGCCGCGCGCAGCTCTTCCAAGCTCTCGAGCGTACCCTCGATATCCTCGTGCGTCTCTTCAAATTCGGCAGCAACGCCCAAGAATTCCTGAATGTTCTCGGCGCGGCTCTCGGACTCCATGGTGCCCTCGGCGCGGAAGGCCTGCAGAAGGCCCGTTTTATCGACGATCATCTCGACAACGTCCTTGAGCTCGCCGTCCATGCGGCGACCTTCGCGCACCAGCGACACAAAGCCCGACAGGCCATTGCGGACCTTGGCGCTAAACATGCCGGTCTCGGCGCACGCGATCTCACAGGCCTGGAAGAACGAGCAACGGTTGTCGCGCGCCAGCTGCTCAATCTTTTGGATCGAGGTGGAGCCGATACCGCGGCGCGGCGTATTGATGACGCGCTTGACGCTCATCTCGTCGGCCGGGTTCACGATCATCTTGAGATATGCCATAACGTCGCGGATCTCGGCACGGTCGAAGAATCGCGTGCCGCCCACGATCTTGTAGGGCACGCCCGCGCGCAGGAACATATCTTCGAGAATGCGCGACTGGGCGTTGGTGCGGTAGAACACGGCGATGTCGTCGTAACTCGTGCCCTTGGCGTGCAGCTTCTCGATCTCGCCAGCAATCCAGCGGCCCTCGTCGCGCTCATCGCTCGCCTGGAAGGCCTGGATCTTCTCGCCATCGCCCTCGGCCGTAAACAGGCGCTTGTCCTTGCGCTGCGAGTTGTGACGCACCACGGCGTTGGCGGCGCTCAGGATATGGCCCGTGGAGCGGTAGTTCTGCTCCAGCTTGACGGTCTTGCAGTCTTTAAAGTCCTTCTCAAAATCCAGGATATTGGTGATGTCGGCGCCACGCCAGCTATAAATGGACTGGTCATCGTCGCCCACGACCATGAGGTTTTGGTACTTGGCGGCCAGCAGGTTGGCGATCTCGTACTGGACGTGGTTGGTGTCCTGATACTCGTCGACGCTAATGTAGCGGAAGCGCTCCTGGTACTTGTCGAGCACCTCGGGGCGGGTGCGCAGCAGCTCGAGCGTGCGCACGAGCAGATCGTCGAAATCCATGGCGTTCGCGGCGCGCAGGCGGCGCTCCAGCTCCAGGTACACCTGGGCAGCCTTCTGCTCCTGCGGCGAGCTCGCCTTCTCGATGAGCTCCTCCGGGCCGATCATGGCGTTTTTGGCCGTGGAGATCTTGGAGCGGATCATGTTGATGGGGTACTGCTTTTGCTCGATGCCCAGGTGGGTCATGATCTCGCGCACCATGCGGCGGGAATCGTCATCGTCGTAAATGGTGAACTGGCCGGTGTAGCCGAGCAGATCGGCATCCTCGCGCAGCATACGCACGCACATGGCATGGAAGGTGCACACCCACATGCCGCGCATACCGCCGTCGGGCAGCATGGCGGAGAGACGCTCGCGCATCTCAGCAGCAGCCTTGTTGGTGAACGTGATGGCGAGAAA
>CABRLT010000254.1 GCA_902471785.1 uncultured Collinsella sp. | reverse complement strand
GCTATCCAGATTGCCCGAGATACCATCGAGCGAGTCTAGGATGCCCGAGACGGTCTTCTTGAGCTCCTTGACCTTAACCGAGAACGTGGAATCGTAATCGGATTTGGCACCCGCGATGCCGGCCTTGGCATCGGCGATGGCCTGATCGACCTCGGCACGCGAGTTGTTGACCTCGGCCATGCTGTCGAAGAGAGACTTCGCGGTGGCCGCCAGATCCTCGGCATTGTTGCGGTACTCAACGGCGATTCTGCCCAGCGACGTCGCGGCGGACTTGAGGCCATCCTTCAAATTCTCATCGCTCACCTGGTCGGCAAGACTGCGGAGCTGATCGGCCATCGCATCGATATCCTTGGCGCGCGCATTGAGGGCCGAAGCGGCATCGTTGAGTTGGGACACCGTAAGGTAGACATGCTGGTTCGCGGCATCGAACGCCTTCGCGAGCTCGGCAGACACATTGTCGAACGAACCCGCACTTCCATCGATCGCGGCATCGATGGCATCGTTTGCCGCCTTAAGCGCTTCTTTGGAATCATCGATACCGCTTTTGGCATGTTCCATGAGCTGCTTTGTCGACTCATCGACGGCACCGGTCTGCTTGAGCATGCCGCTCGCCGACGTCAGCGAATCGGACGTGGAGCTCAAAATGCCCGCAAGCGATGTTGCGCTGGCCTGAACGTCTCGCAGGTCCTCAATCGAATCGCCAAGCGTCGAGGACAGGTTGGCGATAAAGTTGCTGACCTGGTCGGTGCTCATGTAATCGAGCAGGCTGGACACCGTCTTAAGACCGATGGACGTGATGGTCTTGGTAAAGGTCTCGTTAACCTGACTCTGAACGGCGCTCGAGCCCTTCTCGGTCACGATCTGCGCGATGGCGTTGGCCTTCTGATTCTCGTAAAACTCGATATCGGCGTGTTTCACGTCGGTCGAGAAAAGCGTCATCATGTCGGCGCTAAACGTTTTTGGGATAACGACGGCGGCGTAGTATGCGCCCGACTTGACGCCCTCGATAGCCTTTTCGCGATTGTTGAGCACGACCCAGTCGAAGTTCTCGTTGCCGCGCAGGGTGGCGGTTACGTTTTCACCCACGTTGACCTCGACGGGAATCAGATCGCTCTCGTAGCCCTCGTCGGTGTTGACCACTGCAATCTTAAGGTTGCCGGTATTGCCGTAGGGATCCCAGCTTCCGGCAATGTTAAACCACGCGTACAGGCACGGCACGATAATGAGGCCCATCACAACAACCATGCCGATCACGGAGCGAGACACGTTTTGGACATCACGCTTAAACAGATGCAGGATGTTCTTCATTTATGCCTCACCTCCTTTGGAGTGCTTGCCAAGCGCGGTGGTATCTCCATCATTTGTGGCTGTGCTGTCGCTGCCCTGAGATTTATGGTGCGAGCCTATATGCGGCAAGCGGCCCGTGGACTGATCGCCGCCCTTGGCACCACGCTCGCTGGCGTTGAGGCCAAACATATGGCGGGCGGCAGGAATGGCGGCCGTGTGTTCGCGCATCTCGCGACGCAGGTCCTCATCCGAAAGCGCCGAGATGCGCATCTGGGTATTGAGGCTCGCACGGATATATTCGATATTGATAAGCCAGCCGCAGATGGCAATAACCGAGATGATCCAAATGACAAGCAGGATGATCTTGCCGTTATTGTCGATATCGAGAACCGTCGACAGGACAAAGAGCAGGACCTGAACGCCCACCACGGCGGCAAAACCGCCCTTGATGTAGTACGGGTAGCGATGTTCAAAGGCGACCGCATGATCGAGCAGTTCGCGACGGTACGAATCGGAATCGAGCATGACACGCATGGCCGTGCGCAGCGAGTAGCGCTGGCGCGGCAGGTCGTTGGACTCGCAAATCATCATACCGGTCGTGGAAAGCTGTTTATCAAAGAGCAGGTTAAGGTTGAGCAGCAGCGGACGCAGCTGCAGGCCGATAAAGAGCGCCACGATCAAGAACACGCCCAGAATGCACAGGTTAAACAGGTAGTTGAACGAATACATGCCGCCGACCGTCTCGCGCAGCAGATTGATGCCGTAGGTAAAGGGCAGCAGCGGGTGCAGCCACTGGAAGAAGCCGGGCATCATCTCGATGGGGTACATGCCCGACGAACCCGGGATCTGCACGATGACGAGAATGACGCCGATAGCCTTGCCGATATGCTTAAACGTGGTGGACAGCGCATAGATGATATTGACGTAGGTGAACGAAATGGCGATGCCGCCCAGCACGAACAGCAGCGGGTTAATGCACTGCACGCCAATCACCAGATCGCCTACCGTAACGATGATGGCCTGCAACGCGCCCAGGATCACCATGAGCAACCAGCGGCCAAAGTAGCCTTGGCGCGCCGTAAAGCTGCCAACACCTTCACGGTCGACCTCGAGCTTGTAAATGGCGATGAGCACATAGCCGCCCACCCAAAGCGCCAGATTGGTGTAGAAGGGAGCGATGCCCGAGCCAAAGCTCTTGACCGGATAGATCGACTTGGACGTCAGCTCGACCGGAGAGGCCATGAAATCTGCCACGTCATTGACATCGACGCCCATAAGGTCGGCGAGCTCGCCCATAGACTCAGAGGTCTGCAGCGCCGCGATGTCATTGGCTGCGGTCGCAAGCTTGTCCTGGACCTTGGCAAGCGAGGAATCGGTCTGGGACAGCGTGGTCTTGGCCTG
>CABRLT010000253.1 GCA_902471785.1 uncultured Collinsella sp. | reverse complement strand
CTTTTGCGTGCGGCGGGCAGCGTTGCACGCGGGCACTCGGGTCTAAGCGAGGGTACCAGGGGCCTTGCTTATCGTCGATAGTTGGTCTAGAATCGTCGATAGTCGATGATAGGGGGTAGCATGCAGCTTGTTGAAAGTGAGACCGTGGAGTTCAAGTGCACATTTACCCCTAAGCTGCTCAAAGCTGTGGTGGCGTTTGCCAATTCGAATGGTGGTACCTTGTATATCGGAATCGACGATTTTGGCAGCATCGTCGGAGTGGACGATATCGATGCCACCATGCTTCAATGCTCTAATGCAATAACCGATGGCGTGTATCCCGACGTTTCTGAAATCACGACGGTCTCCGCATTGGACATCGATGGCGTAGCGTTGGTGAAAATCGAGGTGGAAGCGGGTCCTCACAAGCCGTACTGCCTGTGCTCGAAGGGATTTGTTCCCGCCGGGGTATATCGGCGCCTAGGTCCTGCAAACGTGCCCATCGAGATGGCCCAGATCCGCTCGATGATCAAGCGCACCGACGGCGATTATTTTGAGACCGCACGCTCTCATGAACAGAGCTTGACGTTTTTTGAAGCCGAGCGGGTCTTTAGGCGCGCGGAGATTACGTTTGACCAAACCTCTCAAAAGAATCTCGGCCTTATCGATGAGCTGGGCTTTTACACCAATTTGGCACTGCTGGTCTCTGACCAAAACCCCTTTGCAGTCCGCGCTGGCCTCTTCAACGACGATGCGTATACCGAGTTTATCGACCGTCAGGATGGCGAGGGCTCGATCTTCAGGCAGATAGAGGATATCGAACGGTTCCTCAATATATCGAACGCAACGCGTATGTACTTTGTGCCGGGAAGGCTCGATCGCATAGATAAGGACGACTATCCCCGCGAGGCTGTTCGAGAGGGAATTCTGAACCTGTTTATCCATCGCGACTACGAATCTTCGGTGGCGTCTCTTATCAAGATGAGCCGTACGGCGCTTGAATTTACCAATGCGGGAGGGCCGCAGCACATCAGCGTCGAGGAGGCGCTTGCGGGCGGCTCGGACGCTCGGAATCCAAAGCTGCAACTGCTCTTTTTGCGTCTGGGGATGGTTGAGGCGTTTGGAACGGGCCTCAAGGGGATCCATGCGCTCTATGAGGCGGAAGGGTTGGAACCCGAGGTCTGCGCCTACCCTGCAATGTTTAGGTTGTCGCTGCCCAACGTCAACGCCGTGCGCAATTCCTATCTGACGCCTCGTGGCAATAGCGGTCCCAACTTGCGTGGGGATTACAGCGATTATGAGCAGCTCGAGCGGGAAGGGGCGCTGCCGCCCGATGTTTCGCAGGCGTTTGCATCCGTGCGAGCGCAGCGAGAGGGGCACGTGTCGATGAATGGCGACTGCGGCCACGAGGTGCGTGCCAAGCTCGTGGAGGAGCTTGGCTTTGATGTTGCGTGCAAGGCGTCCGCGATGCTACAGGATGTCTCGGACGAGCGACGTGGCGGATACGCTCGCACCTTGATTCGCTTTGCCCTTGAGCGGCCCCGCGGTTTTACGCGCCAGGATGCTTCGGACGCTCTGGGAACTGGGCGCGACGTGACGCTGCGGGTTATCAACGGTTTACTTGAGGAAGGCGCACTCGTTAAAGAGGGGCGTGCTCGAGCGACGAGATATCGCGCTGTCGGACAGGTTTAGGGACGGGCGGTCCGGCCCCCTGGGTTATTCCTGGGCAGAGGCCAAGGGCCGGGTGCCCGGCTCGCCTTGATTGAAGGGGTACTTAGAGCGTGCCGCCGTACATGTAGACGATAAAGCCGTCACCGGTGTCTTGGCTGTGGTCCTCTAGGATGCGCTTCATGTTGAGGTGCTCGTAGAACTGCCAATCGGAGTTGCAGTCGCTCATCAGGAAGAATTTGGTGCACCCGGCTGTGGCGAGTTCGGCGCGCGCAAGGTCGATGAGCGCACGGCCGAGCCCCTTGCCCTGCCACTCGGGCACGATGATGATCAGGTTGAGCTGGCCCTGGGCATATTCGTTGCCCGTGGCGGCAAAGCGGTCGGCTGTTGCCTTCTCGCGGCTATCGCCAAAGAGCGAGCCTTCGAGCTTGGCATCGGCGGTCTTTGCCATCTCGGTTGCCTGGGCGAACATCTCGTTGTAGCAGGGCTCCCACGTGGGATTGGTGCGTGGTTTGCCGTCTTCGAAGATGCCGATGCAGCAAGCGGCGATGATGCGGCCTTCAGCTTCGGCAACGAGCGCGATGGGGGAGCGCTGCAGCTGCATGGCGATGTTAAAGCGCGCACAGAAATCGGCGGCTTCGACGTCGCCTCGGTTGCGCAGCGTGTTGCACCACAGCTGGTTGTAGATGGCGGCGATGCCGGCTAGGTCATCGAGCGTGGCGGCACGCAGAGTTACGTTGTCAAGGCTCATGGGGGCTCCTTCCAAGTTGGGTCAGGCCACTTCTGAGTGTGACATGGCCGCAGGGCGCCCGCATCAATCATTCGGCAGACGAGCCCCGATACCTCGGGGACGGAGAGGTGGCAATTGGGTAGTCATTGGGGACGTTCTTAAAAGACTAGTCAAACAAGAGCGTCTCCAACGACTACCCCAAAAGGAGCGTCCCCAAGTGCCAGCTTTGGCAACGACGCTGGCAGAAAAACGTCAGCGAAAATCCGCCAGAGCGAGCAAGGTGCCTTGAAGCGAGGTGGCATTGACCTTCTGGTC
>CABRLT010000252.1 GCA_902471785.1 uncultured Collinsella sp. | reverse complement strand
CCGCCGCGACGCAGCGGCACGCCCGCTTCCGCGAGCGCCAACGCCATGCGCTGAGCAGCAGGTACGCCCAAGCCGATCGACTTGAGCTCATCCGCATGCGCAAACACCTGCACGGGGGTTCCCTCGGCAAACACCGCACCTTCGTTCATTACGACGATACGGTCGCAGCAATTGGCCAGGTCATCCATACTATGCGAAACCATGACAACGGTCAGGCCATCGCGGTGAAGTCGATCGATAAGCTCAAGGAAATCCCTGCGCGCAGCCGGATCGAGCCCCGCCATGGGCTCATCGAGCACCAGGACTTCGGGCTCCATGGCGAGCACGCCGGCGAATGCCACACGCCGTTGCTGACCGCCCGAAAGCTCAAAGGGACTCTTGTCGCCGACCGTGGAAAGGTCGAGGCCCACGCGTGAGAGCGATGACTCGACACGACGGTCGACTTCATCTTGCGGCAAGCCAAGGTTATGCGGACCAAACGCCACGTCCTGCGCCACGGTTTCGGCAAACAGCTGACGCTCAGGATATTGAAACACCACGCCGGCCTTGGCCTTAACCGCGGCGGCGTCTTTCTTGTTTGACAGATCGAGCCCCAGCGCGCGAACGGATCCCTCCTGGGGGCGAATCAAACCGTTGAGATGCTGGACCAGCGTCGACTTACCCGAACCGGTATGACCTGCCAAGCCCAGGAACTCGCCGCGACGCACCGTCAGCGATACATCGCGCAGCGCCCACGGGCTGCTTGGGTCGTTTCCCCAGAGAGCCTGTTTGTTCGATTTGTCCGCAGTGGCCGAGCGCTTGTGCCAGCGGTGGCGCTCGCGCGGACTGAGCGAATAACTGTACGAAACATGGGATAGTTCGATGACGGGCTCCGACGCGTTGTCCTCGTTGTCTACCGGAACAGTGCCGTCAGCGATTTCCAACTGGGATGCGGAAGACTGTCCCGCGGTGTCTGCCCCACTTCGCTCGGCATAAGCCTGCGCAATCTCAGCGACCATATCCACCTCGCGCACCTGCGCATGAACAGGCACGCCCTTCGTACGAAGCGCCATGCCCAGACGACACGACTCCGGCATATCCAGGTTGAGCTGCGCAAGCTCATCCGCCCGCGTCAAAATTTCCTCGGGCGTACCGAGCATGGCAACGTGCCCCGCCCGAAACACCGCGACACGATCGGCCTCGGCGGCTTCTTCCATAAAGTGCGTAATCATCACGATGGTCATACCGCGAGCGTGCAACGCGCGGCAAGCCTTCATGAGGCCCTTACGTCCACGCGGATCGAGCATCGAGGAAGCCTCGTCCAAAATGAGAACGCGCGGTTCCATGGCAAGCACGCCGGCAAGCGCCACGCGTTGCTTTTGGCCACCCGAAAGCGCATGGGTCTCGTGGCGCTCAAAGCCCACCAGGCCCACGCCCTTCAGCGCCTCACGTACGCGCTGCGCAATTTGCGCCGATGGCACGCCAAGGTTTTCGGGACCAAACGCAACGTCATCTTCGACAAGCGTTGCCACCAGCTGATCATCGGGATTCTGGAACACCATGCCCGCGGTCGAACGAATGTCGTAGACCAGCTCGGGGTCGGACGCATCCATGCCGTTGATGCGTACCGTGCCCGCATCGGGCTGCAACAGTGCATTCAGATGCTTGGCAAACGTCGACTTGCCCGACCCATTGCCACCGAGGATGCAGAAAAACTCGCCGTCCTCGATATTCAGATCGACGCCGTCGAGCGCCGGTACGGCACCGTCATAGCTAAAGGAAACGCCCCGACACTCAATCATGCGCGGCCTTTGACCTGGTCCTTTTTAGGCGTGATGAGGTTGGAGACCGCTTTATACACCGCCAGTGTCAACACCGAGTTAAGCACGGTCTTGATAAGGTTGAACGGCAGCACGGCAGGAATCATGAGCGGGGCGATCACATCGACCGAGCCATACCAGAACCATACGCCAATGGTAAGGTTTGCGACCATAGACAACGCCGTAGCGGCAATAACGCCGATCACCAGGCCAATCACGGCACCCTTATAGGTATGCATCTTCTGATAGACGATAGCCGCAGGCAGAATGTAGCCCAGCGTGGCAACCAGGTTCATAAGCGCGCCGACCCAGTCACCCGTGGTGAGCGCATGGATAACGATAGCCATAGCGGCAACAGCAGTGCCGGCGCCAGGACCATACGCAAACCCGCACACCATCGCCGGTACCAGCGACGGGTCATACGTCAAAAACGGCGCCGAAGGAAGGATAGGCAGCTGCACGTACATAAACAGGGCGCCCAAGGCGCACATCAACGCCATGGTAACGAGCTGTTTGGTGCTCCACCTATTCGTGTTCTCAAAATGGATATGCTGCGACTGTTCAGACATAAGATCACCTGCCTCTTTCATCCGGACTCTAACCGTTGGTACTGGGATCTCACCAGTTCAGCCGGCATGCGAACCAACACACGCACGGGTCGCGGACTCATCGGCTCGGTCGCAGGCACCTCGCCTGCGCCACGGCACCCCTTTGGCACCGCCCGATTTACCGCCAGTGGGGAATTCCACCCCGCCCTGAAACAGCAATTGCAAGTGTAGCACGAGAGGGTATTCGTGCAAGTATGCCAAGGGTAATTTGTGGCGGAGATCAGTTGCCGCAACAACCACGTTCCCCACCCATCCCAAAGTAACGCGCCTTTCGCGGCAAAGCCGC
>CABRLT010000251.1 GCA_902471785.1 uncultured Collinsella sp. | reverse complement strand
AAGCGGTCTCTTTTTCATTAGCAGGATGCTTTGCGTTACACGGACGCAGCCGCCTTGTCCTTCTTGTTCTCGATACGCTGGAGAACGAGGACGACGACCAGCACCGCAAGACCCGCAAGGTCAGTGACCGTGCCGGGGATGACCATCAGCAAGCCGCCGATGACCAGTGCGACGCGGCTGATCGCCTTCATGTCGCGGATCAGGTAGCCCATCAGGCCGGAGGCGATAGACGCCATACCGAGGGTCGCGGAGATGACGATGGAGGCAACGCTCAGGAACTTGACGTCGTTGCCAACGAAGATCAGGGCGTTATTGTAAGCAAAGATGTAGGGGATGATGAACGCCGCGATTGCGAGACGGGTCGCGTTCCAGGCGGTCTTCATCGGGGGAGCCTTGGCGATGGCGGAACCGGCGTAGGCAGCCAGCGCAACGGGCGGGGTGATGTCTGCGACGATACCGAAGTAGAAGCAGAACATGTGGGCAGCCATCAGGTCGAGACCCATGCCGGAGGCAAGGATCGGCGCGCAGGTGGTGGCCATGATGATGTAGTTCGCGGTGGTGGGAACGCCCATACCGAGCACGATGCAGCAGAGCATCGTCAGCACGAGAGCGATGATCAGGTGACCGTTGGACAGACCGACGATCGCGCCGATGAGCACCTGGCCGAGACCGGTCATGGTGACGACGCCGGCGATGATACCAGCCATACCGCAGGCGATACCGACGCTCAGGCAGTTCTTGCCGCCGTTTTCAAACGCGTCGATGATGGTGGGCAGGCTCTTGACGTTGGGCTTGCTGATGGCGTAGTTGATAACCAGCAGCGCGAAGGCGATGGCAAGGCAGAGCGTGCTGCCGTTCTCGCCCATGAAGGTGCCCGGCTCGAAGCTGCGGCTCATGAGGGTCATGAACAGAAGCGGGATCAGGGGGATGGCCATGACGAGCTTCTTCTTGCCCTCTTCACGGCTGATCATGGCGACGACCACGCAGTAAAGGGTCGCGTACACGGCGGCGGTGGCCATCGTGAAGCCGATCATGATCATGTAGACCAGAACGACCAGCGGGAGGATGAGGTAGATCTGCGGGAGCAGGATCTTCCACTTGGGGAGCTCTTCGCGGGGCAGGCCCTTGAGGCCGAGCTTCTTGGCCTTGAAGTGCACGCCGAGGAAGATACCGAGGAAGTACAGGAATGCGGGCAGGATTGCACGCACGATGATATCAGCATAGGGAACGCCGACCATTTCCGCCATCAGGAACGCCGCAGCGCCCATGATCGGGGGCATGATCTGACCGCCGGTGGAAGACGCAGCCTCGACCGCGCCGGCAAACTCCGGGGGATAACCGGTCTTCTTCATCATCGGGATGGTGACGGAACCGGTGGTAACGGTGTTACCGACGGAGGAACCGGAGACCATGCCGCAGAGGGCAGAAGAAACGACCGCGACCTTTGCAGGACCGCCGGAAGCCCAGCCGACCAGCGCGTTCGCACAGTCGATGAAGAAGTTTGCAACACCCGTGGCCTCCAGGAAGGCGCCGAAGATGACGAACAGCGCGATGTAGGTCGAGCAGACGCCGATCGGGGTGCCGAGGATACCGGTCGTGGTGTAGAAGAGGTTATACATAACGGTCTTTAAGTCCTTGCCCGCGCCTAAGAAGGCGTAGAGCACGAACACCGCCGCTACGCAGATGATCGGCATACCGACCACGCGGCGGCAGCACTCGACGAGGATCAAAGTGCCGATGATTGCAAATACGATCAGAAGGGGAATGGAAATGCTGCCGATCTGCACGACAAAGGTCTTCTGGATTCGCGTACCGGCAGTCACGATTTTTTCAAGATTTAAGGGGTAGAAGAAGAAGCAGAACGCGCCGACTGCCGCCATGACGATATCGTACCAAGGCATGTAGTTGACCTTCTGAGAGCCCTTCTTGATGGGGTAGTAGATAAACACGAGAATGATGACCAGGCCGAGGAAGAGCGGACGGCGCGCACGCTCGTCCATCTTGATCCACATGTTCATCACGATCAGGAAAATGCCGAACAGTGCCGTAAGGACACGCAGAATCTTGCGGGGAGTCCCCTCCCAGACGCGCGTGTTCGACTCACGGTCGTACTTTTTCATGATCGCATCGACGTCTTCCATGGTGCCGACGTCATTGTCGACTGCAACATTGTTGAGCTTTTCGTTTTCAGCCATGATGCAATTTCCTCCTAATTCTATTTGAGAGCGTCCGTGCGCTCAGACGAGCCAGAATTCGTAATTAAAACGCACAGGCGCGTTTTTTCCACACAAATCACGCAGACTAACATCCTCGCCGTTTACATTGAGTACATGGTCAGAGACCGTACCGACAATGTAGCCGACGTTTGTCCTGTCCTGATGGATGTTTCGGATGACCATTGCCCAGCCCTTGTAATCGGGGCGGTCCACATAGACCTTGTCAAGCGTTTCGCCGGGGTTGAGCTCCGTCTGCACGCCTGCGCCAAAGGAGCAATAGGTCGTCTCCTCCACATAGATCGTTTTGTTTTCGATCTCGTAGGTATCGGTCAGTGGGTATTTGTTCACGGAATGGATAAAGGTCACGGAAAAGCGGTCTCCCTCGCCCATTTTGTACCGGGCGTAGACCTCGCCGGTGTCGCGGTTGCGCAGGGTCAGATAGTAGCCGGAGCGAGAAAGAAGCACGGCGGCCGCTGCA
>CABRLT010000250.1 GCA_902471785.1 uncultured Collinsella sp. | reverse complement strand
GAAGGGTACCTTCGTGGTGGTTAGGCGGTTACGTGGGCGGAAAAATGCCCGCTTGGATAAACCTAGGCGCGGTGCCAGTCGGTCAGGCAGGCATCGAGGGAGGCGATGAGCGCATCCTTGTCCATGTGACGGCCAATGATGCACAGGCTCGTCATGCGGTCGCCCGTCTCGTCGTCCCAAATCTGCATGATCTCGGGGTTCTCGTCGATGATCTTCTGCTTCTCGCCCTCGGGCGCCGAATCGACAAACAGGCCGTTCTCCATCAGGCGCATCTGGTGGCCGGCCTGCTCAAACATGTAGCACATGTCCGGATCGCCGGTCTGCCACAGCGGACCCTTGACGCGGATGACCTCGTCGGGCCACTCCTGCTCAACAAAATCGGTGAACTTCTGCAGGTCAAACGGCTTGCGGCGCGAGTACACAAAGGTCTCGATGTCGTACTCGAGCACCTCGGGGTCGTCGTGCTCCTCGGGATGCTCCATGGCCTCGATCCAGGCGGCGGAGTTGTAGGCGCGCATAAAGTCGAAGCGGTCGGTATCGAGCAGCTCCTCCATGGGGACCTCGCCGTTTTGGGCCTCGACAATTACGGCGTCTTTCTGCAGGCTGCGCACGATGGCCTTGAGCTCGGCAATCTGCTCAGGCGTCACGGTGTCGGTCTTGTTGAGGATCAGCGTGGAGCAGAACTCGATCTGCTGGATGAGCAGGCTCTCGATGTCGTCCTCGTCGATATCCTCGGCCAGCAGGTCGCGACCGCCGTTGAACTCGTCGTACATGCGGGCGCAGTCGACCACAGCCACGATGTTGTCGAGCGCGAGCTTGGGCTCGCCGCCCACCTTAGCCTCATCGCAGAAGCTCGAGATGGTGTAGGCGATGGGGATGGGCTCGCAAATGCCCGATGCCTCGATGATGATGTAGTCGAAGTTGCCCGAATCGGCGATGCCCTGCAGCTGGTTGGCCAGGTCATCCGAAAGCGTGCAGCAGATGCAGCCGTTGGTGAGCGGGATGAGGTCGTCGGTCTCGGAAAGGCCGCCGTCGGCGATGAGGCTGGCATCGACGTTGATCTCGCCGATATCGTTGACGATCACGGCGGCGCGGATGCCGCCGTCGTTAGCGAGGATGTGGTTGAGCAGCGTGGTCTTGCCGGCACCGAGGTATCCGGTAAGCATGATGATCTTCACGGGTTTGTTGGGCATGTGCCCTCCTTTGTTAGACATGGCTTACAGTTGAATCATATGCCAAACGCCTGCTCTTATACCCACGCGCTGGCAAATAACACAGGCTACTCCCAGGCTCCCCATACATCGGGGCAATAACCGACGGTGGCCTTTTTGCCGTTGCGCACGATGGGCTCGGCTAGAACCTGCTGGTTCTCGAGCAGCTTGTCGAAGCGCTGGCTAGGGGTGAGGTGCTGGATGAGCGCGAGCATCTCCTCGTCCTTGGCCTTGGGGTTGAGCAGCTTGTCGATGCCGCCGACCGCCTGCATCACGCTCGTGAGCTCGCCCTTGCTCATCTCCTTTTCCTTAAGGTCGATAAACTGCACCTTAATGCGGCGCTCCTTAAAATAGCGCTGGGCCTTCTTGGTATCGAACGACTTCTTAGTCCCGAAGATTTGAATATTCATGGCCCCGCCGCTCTATCGAATGAAGTTGGTCGTTGCTCGATCTGCCTCGGGTGCGTTGATACCGGCGGCACGGCCTGCCTCGATGCAGCGCAGGAGCCAAGCCATGTTTTTGCCGATGTTTCGCATGGTGGCAAGGCCCTCGGCATCCCCATCGGCGTCGCCGGGCACGCGGCCAAACACGTTGTTCCAGTAGGTGGAAGCAACCACGGGCATTTGGTTGATGGTGAAGTACTTGTTGAGCACGTCGAAGGTCGTCGACGTACCGCCGCGACGGGCGACGGCGACGGCAGCGCCCGGCTTGTGTGCAAAGGCTTTGCCTCCGGCATAGAATACGCGATCGAGGGCCGAGAGGATGCGTCCGCTGGGATGCGCATAGTAGACAGGTGAGCCAAAGACAAAGCCATCTGCCTGCTCGGCGGCAGCGATGAGCTCGTTCACCACGTCGTCGTCAAAGGTGCAGCGACCGCCAAGTTTGCCACACTGGCCGCAACCGATGCAATCGCGAATGGGCTTGGCGCCCAGCTGAAACGCCTCGGTATCAATGCCTTCGGCAATGAGCTGCTCGGCGACTTCGGCGAGTGCGCGGGCGGTGTTGCCGTTTGCCTTGGGGCTGCCATTGACCAAAAGAACCTTCATCACAAACTCCCTCTGCTTTTGGTGACTTCTGCAGAGGATTATCGCACGATGGGGGAGGCGGCGCGGGCGCGGCGCTAATCCAGTTTGGTACCTGGCACCTGCACGGCTTTCCCGAGCAACGCTTTGAGCTCGTTCAAAATGGAAACGGGCTGACGGTCGACGCCGTCCAGATGAAGCGTGGCCACGCGAATGGGCGGCTGATATTCAAGCGAGCCGATGAGCACAGGAGAACCCAGGAACCGTTCGATGTCGCTTGCGATCTCGTCGATTGCCTCGGGGCCGAGCTCATCGAAGAGTGCCACGAACATCGGCCCCGTTGAGCGGAACAGGCGGCCCTTGCCGCGCGAACAATCCATGAGGCAGGCGGCGCTTTCGGCGAGCACGCGGTCGCCTGCATCGAATCCAAAGCGGGCATTGACCTCGGCGATATCGTCGACCTTAATGGCAATAAA
>CABRLT010000249.1 GCA_902471785.1 uncultured Collinsella sp. | reverse complement strand
GGGGCTACTCGCGGCTTCCTGCAGCACGTAGCCGCGGTTGGTCGCCACGATATCGTGCCCATCGGCGCGCAGCAGGGCGATGTCCTGCACCACGACCTGGCGGCTCACGCCAACCTCGCGGGCAAGCGCGCTGCCGGAGACGGGGTCTTTGGCTCGCTCGAGCACGCCCATGATGGCACGGCGACGCTCGCGGGCGTTCATTATTTACCGTCCAGCAGACGCAGGTGCTTAAGCGAGAGGTCGAGGATCGGCGCGGAGTGCGTCAGGGCGCCCGAGCTAATAAAGTCAACGCCCAGGTCGGCGAGCGCGCGGATATTGCTGGCGTCCACGTTGCCCGAGCACTCGGTCTTGGCGCGGCCGGCGATAAGCTCAATCGCGGCAGCCATATCGTCGTGGGTCATGTTGTCGAACATGATGATGTCGGCGCCGGCTTCCACGGCCTCGCGCACCATGTCCAGGTTCTCGCACTCAATCTCGACCGTCGTGGTAAACGACGCATGGGTGCGCGCCATCTCGATCGCGCGCGTCACGCCACCGGCGGCATCGATGTGGTTGTCCTTGAGCATGACGGCCGTCGACAGGTTGTAGCGGTGATTGCTGCCGCCGCCGATCTCGACCGCAGCCTTCTCGAAGACGCGCATGCCCGGCGTGGTCTTGCGCGTGTCGACGAGCACGGTCTTGGTGCCCTCGAGCGCCGCAGCCATCTGGTGCGTATAGGTAGCGATGCCGCTCATGCGCTGCAGGTAGTTGAGCGCCACGCGCTCGCCCGAAAGCAGCACACGCGCATCGCCGCGCACCTGACCCACGTGGTCGCCGGCATGCACCTCGTCACCGTCGGCAACATCAAACAGCACCGAGCTCTGCGAATCCAGCAGCTCAAAGGTGCGAGCGAACACATCCAGGCCGGCAATGATGCCATCGGCTTTGGCGATAAGCTCCACCGTGGCGGGACGCGCCGTGGGGCACACGCTCGCCGTGCTCACGTCCTCAAACGTAATGTCCTCGCGCAGAGCTTGCAGAATCAGATCATCGACGACGAGCTTCATGGTAATGGGATTCATGGTCTACTCCTCCACGGCCTGCGTGCCGGCGGCACGGGCCAAATCATCGATTGCCAGAGGGTCGGCGCCCAGGGCGCGATGACGGCCATCGAGCGCGGGATCGCCCGCCTGCTCCACGGCCAGCGACTCGCCGGTACGCATATACCACGCGGCGCGACGACCCCAGACCAGCGCCTCGAGCAGGCTGTTTGAAGCAAGGCGGTTCTTGCCGTGAACGCCGTTGCAGGCCGTCTCGCCCGCGGCGTAGAGCTCGGGCATCGAGGTGCGGCCGTCCTTGTCGACCCACACGCCGCCCATAAAGTAGTGCTGCGTCGGCGTAACGGGAATGGGCTCATCCAGGATGTCGCGACCGTCCTCCAGGCAGCGCGCGCGGATGTTGGCGAAGTGCCCGGTCACCACGTCGCGCTCGACGGGGGCAAAGCTCAGCCACTCGTGCTCGGTGCCGTCCTGCTTCATCTGCTCGCGAATAGCGGCGGCGACCACGTCGCGCGGCTGCAACTCGTCGGTAAAGCGCTCGCCGGCGGCGTTGAGCAGAATCGCGCCCTCGCCGCGGCAGCTCTCGCTGATCAGGAAGGTGCGGCCCGGCTGCGGCGAGAACAGTCCCGTGGGGTGAATCTGCACGTAGTCCAGATGCTCCATCGTAATGCCGTGCTCCTGCGCGATGTAGCAGGCGTCGCCGGTGAGCTGCGGGTAGTTGGTGGAGTGGTCGTATACGCCGCCGATACCGCCCGTCGCCCACAACGTGTGGCGAGCATGAATCTCAAACGGCTCGCCGGTATGCACGCCCTCGGCGGCATGTGCCAGTTCGTCGGCGGGGCGGACCGAGTTGTCCTCGTCCACGGCAACAGCGACGACGCCAGTGCACACCGTGACCCCATCGCGCTCGGCCGTCAGGATGTCGGTCATGGCCACGTGCTCAAGAATCTGCACGTTGTCCAGCTTGCGGACGGCCTGGAGCAACTTGGTCGTGATCTCCTTGCCCGTAATGTCGGCATGGAAGGCGATGCGCGGGCGGCTGTGCGCGCCCTCGCGGGTAAAGTCGAGGCTGCCGTCGGCCTTGCGCTCAAAGTCCACGCCCATCGCCAGCAGGTCGTTGATGACCGAGCGGCTCGAGCGAATCATGATGTCTACGCTCTCGCGGCGGTTCTCGTAGTGACCGGCGTGCATGGTGTCCTCAAAGAAGGCATCGTAGTCCGAGCCCTCGGGCAGCACGCAGATGCCGCCCTGCGCGAGCATCGAATCGCACTCATCGACGGCGCCCTTGGAGAGCATGATTACGCGCGTGCTCGTCGGCAGATTGAGGGCCGCATACAGGCCCGCCACGCCGCAACCGGCAATGACGACGTCACACTCCATATCGGGGTATTGTTTGGTTTCCACAGGAATCCTCTCCCTTGTAATGTGGCATAAGGGATGGTCCCTCATGTCACATTGGCTTAGCGCGCCGCGTACTCGAGCATGCGGTCAAGCGTGAGCTTGGCCTGATCGGCGGCCTCGTCCGACACGCCAATCTGCACCTCGCCCTCGCCCGTCTCCAGGCAGTGCACGAGCTTTTCGAGCGTGATGAGATCCATGTTGACGCAGGTGGGCCGCACCGCAGGGAAGTAGAACTTCTTGCCGGTGCCCTGGCAGCGGCGCTCGAGTTCGTAGAGCACGCCGC
>CABRLT010000248.1 GCA_902471785.1 uncultured Collinsella sp. | reverse complement strand
GGCCTTTCGCCTCGACCGTTGTGGTAAACGTGCCCTCGGTCACCATGTCGGTCACCGGCCCGTTGTTGCCTGCGGGCCGTGCGTTGATGGCTAAGGTCACGACAACGGCGATGAGCACAATGGCGGCCACGACGCCGGCCGCAATGCCGCGTCGGATGAGCTTTTTGCGTCGACGTTCGGCACGTTTTGCCTTGAGCTTGGCATATGCCTCTTCATCGGAAATCTCGGTCGCATCGTTCGCGCGTCCGCTCTGCTTATCGGCATGTACGTTTGTAATCAGAGGAATCGTTTCGGTGACATCTTCGAGCGTGTGCTCGGTATCATCCGGGCCCGGGGTGGTCGTGGGGACATTCGGCATAGCGTCTCCTTTATAGAAAGTACCTCGATAAGTATATGCACCCACCGGTTGGGGTGGGCGCATAGAACGGTTTCTTTCGGAACTGTTAGATTGGTCGCAGCGGTTCCACGTTGTAGGAATGCGCGCGTTGCACTACGAGTGGACAACCACGCATAGGCCGACTTTGATGCAGTCGTGAAGTGCCTTGGCGTCTGCCAGGCGCAGGTTGATGCAGCCGTGGCTGCCGCACCATTTGTACGACTCGGCGTTATCGAAGCTCTTGTCGTTTTGCCAGGTGGCATCATGGAAGCCGATCATGTTGCCCTCAAACGGCATCCAGTAGCTCACCGGACTCTCGTATTTGGGCTTGCCGGTCTCGGGGTCCTTGGCTCCGATCAGGGTGCTGCCGCCGTCGTTGCTGTTGATCTGCCAGACGCCCTCGGGCGTGGCGTCCTCGCCCGGCTTGCCCGAGATAAAGTTGGCCTCCCAAACGATATTTCCGCTCTCGTCATAGTAGCGCGCGTGCTGTTCGGACAAGTCGACGTCGATATACGCCTTCCAGTCGGGCTCTCCCTTTGCGGTAAAGGTGTCGGCCTTCTGGGAGTACTTGATCTCGATTTCGCCGGTCTGCTTGTTGTTAATGGCGTCCTCGACCTGCTTGGCGAGCGAGCTGCTGTCGATGGACCAACCAAAGTCGCCGCCTTCGACGGCGCACTGCTTGCCATCGGCGCGCGTCCACCAGCGAGTGGAGCCCACGGTATTAAAGCCGTTGGCGAGCTCGGCTGCCCAGCTACTGATCTGCGAAGTATCGAGCGTGGGGTTGGCGGGATCGGCAAAGCTGATCCACTGCAACACGGAGCTGCCATCAACCTTGCCGGCATCCTCGCCGTTGAGCTTGAGGGTCACGTTGACGCCCAGGAAGTTGTTGGCGGCATCGCATGCGGCCTGAATCTGATCATCTGTCAGCGTTCCATTGAGTGGCTCATAGGCATCGTTGCCGAGCATGGAAAGATCTACGGACTCGGCCAGCGAGGCAAGCTCGAGCTCGGCATACTTGATGACATGCTCGCGGTTGAGTTTTTCGTTGGAGCGCGCCTTCTCGACGGTAAACTTGCCCGCTTGCTCGTCATAGGAGCTATTGGCCTCGAACGTGCCCGAACGCCCCTCGTTAAACTCGTCGATGGCGGCGCCCAGATCCTTCTCAAACTTCTTTTGGTCAAAGGTGTCGGAAAGCATGGACAGGTCGACGTCTTGATCAAGATCGACTTCGTTGGAGGTAGCGGTTGTTTTGGTTTTGCCGCTTAAGGATTCCACAAGACGGACCGGCCATATAAAGGCTTCGTTGTGGCTGATGATTTCTTTTGCGGCAGCTTCGCCGTCGACGATGGGTTCATCGGACTCGGGCTGATAGGTCCAGCTAAAGTCATCGCCTGTCACGGCGAGCTTATAGTGCTTCCATGCCGAATTGACCTTGGTGGCGGCAGACGAAGCGTTGGAGAACGAGACGTCGACGCCGGCGATGGTGGTGTTGGGGTAGGCTACCTGCGAAAACGCTACGACGCCTACGATATAGACAATGACGATTAGGCCCAGGACGACAAATAACGTCGTCTTTTTGCCCGACTTATTGTTCTCGGCGGGTTTGCGCGCGGGGCCGCGATCGCCTCGAGCGTGCGTGGGGGGCTGCTTGGGCGCATTGCCGTTTGCCTGGCGCTGCTGACGTTGTTGACGCTGCTGTCGCTGTTGGTTCGGGTGTTGGGAAGCGTTTGCTGCACTACGCTGCTGACCGTGGCTCGGCGCGATAGGACGCGGCGACTGAACGCCGCCGGTGTGCCTGCTCGGCTGCTGCGGATCGGGAATCAGTTGAGTTCGATCGTTTTGCGACATCGTATGCATATCCTTCGATTTTCGCCTTGCGGTTCATCGTGTTTTTACTGGGCTTGCATTATAGCGATTGCCCTGCTGTTTGTGGTACGGAAACGGTGGCATTCAAAAGAGGTGGGACATTTGTCCCACCTTTGAGTCGTTCTTTGCCGCTATCCGCACACACCGCATTTTGCACAGGCCGAAAGTGCGGCCGGAGCCTGCGCGATGCCGCCCTTTGCCGTCTCGCGCAGCGTGGCCGGCAACGCGTGGCCCACTGAGAGCATGACATGTGCCATCTGGTCAAACGGCACCAGGCTCTTAATGCCTGCGAGGGCGAGTTGTGCCGAGCTAAAGGCCGCTGCCACGCCGATGGCGTTGCGGTTTTGGCAGGGCACCTCCACGAGGCCACCGACGGGGTCACAAACGAGGCCCAGCAGGTTACTCAGCGCGATGGAACTGGCGTCAAGCGCCTGCTCGGGCGTGCCGCCGAGCATCTGCACCAGCGCGGCGGCTGCCATGGCGGCGGCGCTTCCGA
>CABRLT010000247.1 GCA_902471785.1 uncultured Collinsella sp. | reverse complement strand
GCGGGCGTCGACGGTCTCGATGCGGACATGCAAAACGTTGTCGACAAAATAAAGCTCGTAAAGCTGCCCGAGCCGGTCGAGGTGTTTTTGGGCTTTAACACGGCACCGCTCCCCGATGCTATCGAGACGCTGCTTTACCGCGTTGACCATGCCGAGAATCCGAGTGGTATCGAGCGTTATGCCGCCGCCCTTATGAGCGAGGTCGACTTGCCCCGTTTGCGCACCATTGCCGCCAAGTCAGAAATGAGCCTAGCGCGCATCGACCGGTCAAAGTTGTTCTATCTCAATTTTGATCGTAGCCTGCTGGACCAGGACGAGATTGACATGCTGCTTGCCATAGAGTGCCGTCTCAACCGCCTCTCCGGCATCCTTGAGCGCATCGGGGCCGGATTGGTCCCTGCGGCATCCTCGCCGAGCCTTGAGGGCTGCGCGCTCTTTGATGCGTGGCATATCGCCAAGACGACCAACGATGTTCCCCGACTGCTCGATACGGCCTCGAGCGATAATCCGTGGGCCAAACCGGGAACGGTTTCGTGCCAGCCGGGCGGCGAGTGGGACGTGCGCACCCGCTTCGCGCGTATTGTCGAGGCGCTCAACGTGGTCACGCGGCTCGACTATACCTATCGAGTAAACGTTGCCGAGGGGATTATGCTCGTTCGGTTTGGGCAGTCTGTCGTTGATGCCATGCCGCAACGTGAATACGACGCTCAAGATGACGCCTGGCGCGAGCTGGACGAGGACACGCGCGCGATCTGGGCCGCGGAGCACGATGCGCGCGTGGCACTCACGCTTGCGGCAGCGTGTTTTGCCGCGGGCACCTGCATCACGCGCTGCTATGTGCAGATTGCTGCTCCCGACAGTGAGCAGGGCGAGCGCGTTGTCGCAACGTATTTCTTTGGGCGCGCGGCCTATCTGGCCGATTGCGTGCCTGTCGCCAAGGATCTTGAGAGCATGGACATGGACGATATGCCGTGCAAGCGTGTGCTTGAGGCGTATGAGTCAACCGCTCCGGAGACGATTGAGCCTGCGGAGGTTCATGCTCGTCCGCGTGATGACCATCGCACGCTGCCGCCGGCGCTGCGCGATCTGCTGCTTGCCGATACGGCTGACGAGTTGGAGGTCATGGAAGAGGACGACGACCCATACGTGGCCCGTGTTGTTGAATTGCGCGAGCAGGCAAAAGTCGACCGTACAGGTGCTTTTGAAGGTTTTTCCCGTCTTGTTGAGGAGTTGGAGGCCAAGTGCGCCGTCGCCGAGCTTTTGGCGACAGGTCCGGTCCAAACGCAGTTTTGCGATAACCAGCTGGTGCGCATGGTGCTACCGGTGTTGGAAGAAGACCGCTCTGTGCGAATCCTTCGTGCGCCCGATGCGCTGTACTTTGCCCAGCACGAGATCTGCAGCTTTTACGCCGAGCAAGAGGACTTTGAACGAGCACTGCCCGAGGTGCGCCATCTTTACGATCTGGCGCGCTCGTCCATGCAGTCGCACTTTGCGCTCATCAACGTGCTTGCGCGTCTGGAGCGCTTTGACGAGATTATCGAGGTGGCGCGCCACGGCCTACGTATTGCCAGCGATCGTTCTGCAATCGGCTACCTGTTCTATCGCTTGGCGTTTGCCTATTGGAATTGCGATCAGCTCGACCTGGCGCTGGCTTGTTACCGTCTAGTGCCGCGCGGTGAGGAATCGGGCAGCAGCGCGCTGGAAGAAATGCAGGGCCTTATGAACGAGATGGGCGTCAGCGAGCCTCCGACGTTCGAGGAAGCGGTCGAGACCATCCACAAGGCTGGACTAGAGCTGCCGCCAGTGTCCGCCGTGACGAATCAGCTGGCAGATGCCGCTGTGCAACTGGTCGACAACGGTTTCTTTTTCCTGGCGCGCGGTTGTATCTTCCAAATGTGGCGCACCATGGGCAACGACGAGCTCGGCTCCCTCAACCGCTCGCTGGGGTAGGCGAAGCTTTCAAGAAGGAAAGGCTGCTAGGCAATTAGAAAATTTCCTCTTGCTCATCCTTGGCTGTTTGGTTACTATAGAACGGCTGTTACGGAGAGCTGACCGAGAGGCCGAAGGTGCTCGCCTGCTAAGCGAGTATGCCCCAAAAGGGCATCTGGGGTTCGAATCCCCAGCTCTCCGCCAGTTTAACTTTAAAGAAGGGTCCCATCGGGGGCCCTTTTTTATTATCGAGAAAGGGTGCTGGGGATTCGAACCCTCAAAAAAAGAGGCATCCTTTCGGACGCCTCCTTTCAGTGGGCTTATTATTCTTGCGCCCTACACCTTAGGAGCCTTGGCGACGGTCTCGCTTTCTGCTGTGAGCGGGCGGTTGTCGATGCGACGGCCCAAGCGATCGAGCTTCACAAGGAGCCATTCAATGGGATTCGGCCCTGCGCCTTCCTCGTCGGCAACTAGGTCCATGACGGCGATCTTGGTGCCGTCCTGCTTGAGCGTGACGCTACCCACCTTGTCGCCCACATGCACCGTGCCCGAAAGATCGTCGTAGCTAATCTTTTCGGTCACCTTGCCGGCAAGGGAAAACACGGTCGCTTGCGCCGTGGGATCGGCGAGTGTGGCGTCGATCGTCTTATCCGTCCAGTCGGTTTGGCCAATGCGCGCCATAAGCGGGTTGCCGTTGGCGGTCTTTTCCTGTGTGTTGGCGATTGCGACCGTCACCTTGTGGCCGTAGTACCAGTTGGCAAGGGTGGCGGTATCGGTAAAGCGCTGGTCGGTGGTGGAGTTCAAAACGACGGTGTAGATCTCGTCGCCGTCGCGGTTGTAGGCG
>CABRLT010000246.1 GCA_902471785.1 uncultured Collinsella sp. | reverse complement strand
CTGGCTCTGACCGGCACGGATATCGGCGTCCGCATCGCGACGGCGGCGCTTGGGCATCGTCGTCCCCGCCAGACGGTCGGCGCTCGACAGGCCATCGCCCACGTCGACGCCGTTCTCGCGGTCGAGCTCCATAAGCGCCAGGCGCATCTCGGGCGATTCGATACGCTCGAGCACGTCACGCGTCACGCAGTCGGGGCGGCAGTTGCAGCCCTGCTCGGCGGCCTTCTTTTTGCAGCCCTCAGAGCAGGTCATGTCGGCCAAGTTGACCTTAAAGACTTTACCGTTCTCCAGGCGCAGCACCAGCTGCTCACGCGGTGTGTCATATTCCTGAATACGCGCCTTGCCAAGCGGCGTATCGATAAGCGTCTTCTTTTTGGGCGCGCGGCTCTTAAAGTCCTTGTACGCCTCGAACTCGTAGCGCAGGCAGCACATCAGGCGGCCGCAGACGCCGCTAATTTTGGACGAGTTGAGCGGCAGGTCCTGCTCTTTTGCCATGCGGATCGAAACCGGCTCAAACTGTCCGCCAAAGCGCGTGCAGCAGAGCTCCTGGCCGCACTGGGCATAGCCGCCCACCAGGCGGGTCTCGTCACGCACGCCGATCTGGCGCATGTCGACGCGAATGTGCAGCGTCGAGGACAGGTCCTTGACGAGCTGACGGAAATCAACGCGCTCCTCGGCAGCAAAGTAGAACACGGCCTTCTCGCCGCCAAACAGGTACTCGACGCCGACCGGCTTCATCTCGAGGTCGAGCTCCTTGACCAGACGGCGGAAGTCGACCATGGCCTCGTCACCCTGGATAGCCAGGTCGTCGGCAAGCTGCAGGTCGATGTCGCTCGCTACGCGCAACACGGGCTTGAGCGGCTGACCGATTTCGTCGAGCGGCACCTCGAAGGGATCGGCCGTGACCAGGCCGATCTCAGTTCCGCGCTCGGTAGAACAAATGGCATAATCGGCCTCGAGGATATCCAGATCCTGTGGGTCGAACCACAGGTCGCGCGAGGCGTAGGTAAACTTAACGGGTACGACTAACGGCATTTCAGTGCCTTCCTGATATCGAACAGCATGACCTCGATGGCCAGCTGGGGAGTAACGTTTCTGGCGATGTTGCGCTCAGCGGTCGCGACTGCCTCGAGCGCCCGGGTGGCACCCGCAACATTCGTCGCCGCGGCAAGCCGCCCGATCGTGTCGCGCACGTCCTCGTTCACAACGTCTGCCGCCTCATCCTGAAGTGTCAGCAGCACGTCGCGCATGAGCGTCCGCGCGCTCGCCAGCGCTTCCATGATACCCGAACGCTCGCGCGCGTTGAGTTCGCGCTTGTTGCGGTCCTCAAGCTGCTTCAATGCTCCACGCGACAGGTAGTCGGCATTTTGCTCGAGCACCTTTTCCTGCGTGGACTTGACCTCGGCGAGCGGCGCCTTGACGGCGACGATGAGCGACTTGGCGCGACTGAGCACATCGGCCTCGTCGGCGGCGATGAGCGAGTCGATGGCACGGACCATCTGGCGACGGGCGTCCTGGCGCTCGGCGCTCTTGAGGAACTCGATGCCACGCGTGGGGCTTCCCGCCACAGCGACGGCCATGCGGCAGCGTGCGGGATCCTGACCGGTGGCGCGGCTCACGGCCTGCGCGGCCACAGTGGGCGACACCAGCCGAAACGGCACGCACTGGCAGCGGCTCACGATGGTGGGCAGCATAACGTCTGCCGAGGTGCCCAGCAGGATGAACATGACACCCTCGGGCGGCTCCTCGAGCGTTTTGAGCAATGCGTTAGCGGTGTTGGCGCGCAGCTGCTCGGCACGGTCAATGATGTAGACCTTGACCTTGGCGCGGATGGGCGCCAGGGGCACGTCATCGAGTAGCTCGCGCGTCTGGGCGATGAGGTAGCCCGTGGCGCTCTCGGGCGTGTAATAGTGCACGTCGGGGTGCGTATGGCGCGCGACGCGCACGCAGCTGTCGCATGCGCCGCAGCCGTCCTGCTCGCACAGGAAGGCCTGGGCGAGCGCCCATGCGGCATCGAGCTTGCCGGCACCGGGCGCTCCCAAGAACAGATAGGCGTGCGATGCACGACCGCTGGCGACGGCGTTGGTCAAAAAGTCGCACACGCGCTCTTGGGTATCGAGCTTGGCGAGCAAGCTTGTCTGCGCAGGGGCCATGCTACTCGGCCTCCTGGGCAAGCGCGGCGACGACGGCATCCTGCGGGATATCGAGGCCGTACGCGCGAACCTGCTCAACCGTCTGCGCGAAGACGTCCCCGATCGGCGCGGTGG
Source organism: uncultured Collinsella sp. (assembly GCA_902471785.1). GTDB lineage: Bacteria > Actinomycetota > Coriobacteriia > Coriobacteriales > Coriobacteriaceae > Collinsella. The sequence goes on along the minus strand of CABRLT010000246.1, from coordinate 529 downwards.
CGTCGATGAGCTTTACGCGAGCGGGTTCCTCGGCAGCGATAGCGCAAAATCCCTGGTAGACGCGCTCTTGGAAGGCTATGCCCTTTGCCTCCATGCGGTCGGCCGCGCCGCGGGCAGCCATGCGCAACGCCGCCTGCTCGGGCGTGATGTGATAGACGAGCGTGAGCGCCGGGTGCGTACCCGCGACGGCCAGGTTGTTGGCGTCGCGCACCATCCGGCGATCAAGGCCGTCGGCAAACGCCTGGTAGCAGGTCGTGGAATCGTAGAAGCGATCGCACAGGACCACCTTGCCGGCAGCGAGGGCAGGCGCGATGACCTCGTGCACTAGCTGGGCGCGCGCCGCCTCATAGAGCAGCAGCTCGCAGGTGTCTCCCATCGCTGTGTTGGCGGGGTCGAGCAGCAGGGCACGAATCTTTTCGCTGATGGCGGTGCCGCCCGGCTCGCGCAGGGTCACGACCTGATAACCGGCAAGGTCAAGCACGCGGGCCAGCAGGCGCGCCTGCGTGGACTTGCCGGCGCCATCGACGCC
>CABRLT010000245.1 GCA_902471785.1 uncultured Collinsella sp. | reverse complement strand
CACCACGGGTGCGTCGGTTGCCGTTGCCGCCGAGTGCGGTAACGACCCCGAGACGTTCATGATCACTCCGTCCGCGTCCTCCGAGGACGTCACCAAGGGCAAGGATTGCGTCTTCCAGGTTTGCTTTACCGATCCCAACCAGGGCGTCAACGCTGCCAAGTTCCTGGCGCAGAAGTATGCGGACGAGAAGTTCGTGCTGTTCTATAACTCCGGCGACGCCTATTCTTCGGGCATCGCAGATTCCTTTAAGGCCCAGGCCGCTGAGTCCAAGCTCGAGATTGTTGACGAGGAGACCTTTAAGGACGACTCCGCCACGAGCTTTACCAACCAGCTGACCAAGGCCAAGCAGGCCGGCGCCACCATGATCTTTGCGCCGATCTACTACACGCCGGCGTCCGTCCTGCTCAAGAACGCCAAGGACATGGGCTACGACGTCAAGATGATGGGCTGCGACGGCATGGACGGCATCCTGGGCGTTGAGGGCTTCGATACCTCTCTTGCCGAGGGCCTGCTGCTCATGACCCCGTTCTCCGCCGACGACGAGAAGAACGCCGACTTCGTTAACGCTTACAAGGATAAGTACGGCGATACCCCCGACCAGTTTGCCGCCGACGCCTACGACGGCGTGCACGCGGTGGCCGAGGCCCTCAAGGAGGCCGGTCTTGGTGTCGACGCCGATCCGACCGAGGTCGCCGAGAAGCTGTCCAAGGCTATGCTCAAGATTACCGTTGACGGTCTGACCGGCAAGCTCACCTGGAACGATAAGGGCCAGGTCCAGAAGGAGCCCACGGCGTACGTCATCACCGACGGCAAGTACGTACAGGCCTAATTGGCCGCCTTACATAGAGCGGTTTTGATCCCAAGCAGGGGAGGTTTTGGCCTTCCCTGCTTGCTTGGTATCTAGGGACAGTGTAACGTCCCTGTTTCATACATTAACTGGAAACCTATTCGAAAGGGGGATGTGGAACATGACGGTCTTTATCCAATACCTGGTCAACGGCCTGTCCATGGGCAGCGTCTACGCCATCATCGCGTTGGGCTACACCATGGTCTACGGTATCGCCAAGATGCTCAACTTCGCTCACGGCGATGTCATCATGGTCGGTGCCTATGTCTCGTTCTGCGCCACGTCGTATCTCGGCCTCCCGGGCTGGGCATCTGTAGTTCTCTCTTGTGTGGTCTGCACGGTTCTCGGTGTTCTCATTGAGGGTCTGGCCTATAAGCCGCTGCGCCAAGCAGGCCCGCTGGCCGTTCTGATCACGGCCATCGGCGTGTCTTACTTCCTGCAGAACGCCGCGCAGCTTCTGTGGGGCGCCACGCCCAAGAACTTCACTTCGCTCGTCACCTTCCCGGTGCCGGAGTTCTTGGCCAAGTTTAACGTAAGCGCCGTCTCACTCGTCACCATCGTCGCCTGCCTGGTTATCATGGCCGGCCTGATGTTCTTTACAGGTAAGACCAAGATGGGCAAGGCCATGCGCGCCGTGTCCGAGGACAAGGCCGCCGCTCAGCTCATGGGCATCAACGTCAACCGCACCATCTCGATGACGTTTGCCATCGGCTCCGCCCTCGCTGCCATCGCCGGCGTGCTCCTGTGCTCCTACTCGCCGGTCCTGCAGCCCACCACGGGCGCCATGCCTGGCATCAAGGCCTTCGACGCCGCCGTCTTCGGTGGCATCGGTTCCATCCCCGGTGCCTTTGTCGGTGGCATTCTCATCGGCATCATCGAGGCAATGGCGCAGGCTTACATTTCCACGAGCCTTGCCAACTCCATCGTCTTTGGTGTTTTGATCATCGTCCTGCTCGTCAAGCCTGCCGGCCTCTTGGGCAAGTACGTTCCCGAGAAGGTATAGGTGAGCGTTATGAAGTTTCTTAAAGACAGGCAGACGCGTCACGACTTTGTCACGTACACCATGTGCATCGTGGCCTTCGCCATCGTGTTCTTTATGCAGTCGAACCACATGATTCCGCGCATGATCGCCGGTCAGCTGGTTCCCATCACGGCCTATATCGTCATGGCCATCTCCCTTAACCTCGTCGTCGGCATCGCGGGCGACTTGTCGCTGGGCCACGCGGGCTTTATGAGCGTCGGCGCCTATACGGGCATCGTCACCGCCGTCGCGCTGGAGAGTGCCGTTCCGTCCGATCCGATGCGCCTGATCATCAGCATTGTGGTCGGCGCTATCGCCGCTGCCATTCTGGGCTTCCTGATCGGTATCCCGGTTCTTCGCCTGAGCGGCGATTACCTGGCCATCGTGACCTTGGCCTTTGGCGAGATCATCAAAGAGATCGTCACCTGCCTTATCGTGGGCGTCGATTCCCGCGGCCTGCATGTGATCTTTAACATCACGGGCAACTCCACGATTGACGACCTGCACCTGCTCGAGGACGGCACCGCCATCATCAAGGGCGCGCAGGGCGCATCGGGCGTGTCGACCTATTCGACCTTCCTTGCCGGCGCAATCCTGGTTATGGTCGCGCTCGTGATTGTGCTCAACCTGGTTCGCAGCCGTACCGGTCGTGCCATTATTGCCGTGCGCGACAACAAGATCGCTGCCGAGTCTGTGGGCATCTCCGTCACCCAGTACCGCATGATCGCCTTCGTGGTTTCCGCTGCCCTCGCCGGCGCTGCCGGAGCCCTGTTCGGCGGTAACTTCTCGCAGCTTTCCGCCACTAAGTTCGACTTCAATACGTCCATCCTCATTCTGGTGTTCGTGGTCCTCGGCGGCCTGGGCAATATGCGCGGCTCCGTTATCGCCGCGGCGCTGCTCACGGTGCTCCCCGAGCCGCTCCGTCAGTTCTCGGACTACCGCATGCTCATCTACGC
>CABRLT010000244.1 GCA_902471785.1 uncultured Collinsella sp. | reverse complement strand
CGCTGCCGCGCCTGTCGGCCTCGTCGAGCACGTCGTAACAAACGCTCGCCGGGTCGGAGCCGCGGTCGCGCTTGATGACGGGAACACCGGCGCGCTGACCCCACACATCGAGCTGCTCGATGGCGGCGGCGCGGAAGGTATCGGCCGAACCGATCACGACATTCTTGCCGCGGGAAGCCATGGCGCTCGCAATCTTGCCGACCGTCGTGGTCTTGCCGGCACCGTTGATGCCCACAAACAGCACGCAGCTCGGCGTATCGGAGAACGGATCGCGCTCGATGGGCACAAAGTGCTGCTCAAGCTGCTCGGCCAGAGCGCGACGAAGCTGCGGTGCGGTCTTGAGGTTCTTCTTGGCTGCGGCATCGCGCAGGTCATCGGAGACCTGAATAGCGACCTCGGCACCCATGTCACCCATAACGAGGGTGTCCTCAAGGTCCTCCCAAAAGTCCTCGTCGACCTCGCCGCCAAAGTAGAAGACCTCGTTGAGGGCCTCGCGGCTGCGCTCAAGTCCGCGCGAGAGAGCGTCAAAGAATCCCATTATGCATTCACGACCTTTCCGGTTTCGCGATCGAGTTTTTGCGAGACGACGCGGCTGACGCCGTCGGCTTGCATCGAGACGCCATAGAGAACGTCAGCGTCCTCCATAGTACGGCGCTGATGCGAAATGACCAAGAGCTGTGTATCGGAACGCAGCACATCGAGGGCTCCGATGAGCTTGGACAGGTTGGCGTCATCAAGCGCCGCCTCGACCTCGTCAAGCACATAGAACGGCACCGTGCGCGTGCGGTACACGGCAAAGAGCAGGGCGAGCGCCGTCAGACTCTTCTCGCCACCCGACATGAGCATCATCTTAGTTATGCGCTTGCCGCGCGGCTGCGCCACAACCTCGATACCCGTCTCGGCAGGATGCTCGGGATCGGTCATCTCCAGATGAGCCTGGCCGCCCGGGAAGAGCATAGCGAAGATCTCGCGGAAGTTCGCATCGACCTTCTCAAACGTCACCAGGAAGGCCTTCCGCATCTTGCGATCAATGGCCACCGTGATCTTGGTGAGCGCCTTGCGCGCGCTCTCCAGATCGGCCAGCTGCTCCTCGATGTAGTCGGCGCGGCGCTTGAGCTGCTCGTACTCCTCCATGGCAACTTGGTTAACGGGACCAAGGTTGTTGATCTGGCGCACAAGCTGGTTGAGTTCGCGCTCGGCGGCATCGCGGTCCGTGGGCACCGGAAGCATGAGCGCTTCCTCGAGCACCGTCGTGCCATCGGCGGTAATGGCCTTGATGGCAGCCTCGACCTGCACCTCGAGCTTGCCACGCGCGACCTTGAACTCGTTTTGCGCGGCGGAGGCGGTATCGACTCGCTCCTTAGCGCGGGTAACCTCTGCCTTGGCATCCTCGATGGTCTTCTTGAGCGAAGCGGAGTCCGCCTCCTCCAGAGAGGCCTGGTCACGCAGGCGCGCTGCCCAATCCGACGCGCGTTCCAACAGGGCAGAATAGCGTTCGTGCATGGGGTCGACGCGCAGGCGCAGCAGCTCGAGCGAGCGCGAAGCCTGGCGTGTTCCGCGGATACGACGGTCGATGCCCTCAAGACGATGCTCAAGGTCGGGCACGCGGCCCTTCAGCGAACGCAGGCGCTCGCTCGTCTGGGCCAGGCGCACCTTGGCATCGGCGAGCTTACCGGCGGCCTCGGAATCGTCACGGCGAACGCGATCGAGCTCATCGTTGGCCTCGGCAATCTGGAGACCCAGGTCGCTTGCCTGTGCACGCGCCTCGTCACGCGAACGGGTGAGCTCGTCAACGCGCGGGCGCGCGGCACGAACGGCCTCGGCAGCCTGCTCGCGGCGCTTGGAGATGCGCACGCGCTCGACCTCGGCATTGTTGGCGCTTTGCTCCAAGCGGCCGATCTCGGAGAGCAGCGAGCGGCGCTCGCCCTCAAGACGGGCGATCTCACCGGCGGCATCGCCCTCGGCGGCACGGGCCTCCTCGACGGCAACGTTGGCCTCGACGACTTGGTCCGAAGCATGCTCAAAGATGGCAGCCAGATCGGGTTCCAGGCCCTCGAGCTCACGGATGCGGCGCTTGCGCTCCAAGGCACCCAAAGCCTCGCCGGCATCAAGCCCCACGCGCACCAGGCCGCCGCAGGCGACGCGGGCGCCATCGGGGGTCACGTAAGTCACGCCTTCAACGACCGGCGCCGACAGCGCGGCAGCAAGATCGTCAACGACGTAATAGCCGCCGAGCAGCGCCTCGACGACGGGACCGTAGCCTGCGCGCACGGACAGACGATCAACCAGACGGGTACCGGAGGCGCCCTCAGCGGCGGTAGAGCCGCTCACGCCGCGCGCCACCAGCAGTGCCTCGCCCGAGGCCTTCTTTTGGTCCAGAGCCGCACGACCGGCACGCTCAAGCGTGGCGGCGTCATCAAACAGCAGCGCATCGATATCGCCGGCGAGCAATTGCTCAACCAGGCCCTCAAGCTCGCGCGGGGCCTCCAGCACGTCGCCCAGACGACCCAAGACATCGTCGCCCAGCGCACCCACCAGACGGCTCACGAGCGGCGAGCTGTCGGCCATGCGGGCATCGAGTTTCTTTTGGCTGGCAAGCTCCGAGCGCACCTCGGATAACTTGTTGCGTGCCTCGCTCTCACGGGCACGCAGGTCCTTCAGGGCCGCGCGTGCCGTCTCGGTGGCCTCACGCGCATCGACCTGAGCCTGGCGCGCTTCCTCAAGAGCGCCCTCAAGCTCCTCGGCGCGGTCGCGACGGCTCTCGAGCGAAGCCATGACCTCCTCGAGCTGCTCGTCGATCTGCTCCAGGCGCGAGGCATACATGTTGTC
>CABRLT010000243.1 GCA_902471785.1 uncultured Collinsella sp. | reverse complement strand
CTCGCGTACCAAAGTACGCGTCGCTCCTCTTTCGCGGCAACCTGCGGCACCTGGACAACCCTCGCCGACCTGTGGGGCTTACTGTTATTACTTGGGAGAAATGATGACTGAGGTAGTAGAAGCTGCTGATCTTAAATACGACGCCCACGGGCTGATTCCTTGTGTGGTTCAGCAATATGACACTGGCGAGGTGCTTATGGTTGCTTGGATGAATGAGGAGTCGGTGGGGCTTACGCTCAAGACCGGGACCACGTGGTTTTGGAGCCGTAGCCGTCAGGAGCTCTGGAACAAGGGCGCGACGAGCGGCAACATGCAACAGGTCAAGGAGCTCTGGGCCGACTGCGATAGCGATACGCTGCTGGTCAAGGTGGACTCGCCGGGTCCGGCCTGCCATACCGGCAACCGTACCTGCTTCTTTAAGCGCGTGGAAGGGGGAGTGCGATGAAAGTCGTGACGCCGTTCGAGGTCGCCGACTGCAACACCGAGCTCCTCCGCGCGGGCGTGCCATGCCGCGTGCACCTGACCGATGCCTGCGGGGCGCAGTCGTTTTGGCTCGAGGCCGAGAAGGAAAGGCTCGACGAGGCCCATGCCGTCATCGTTGAGTTCTTTGAGAAAAAGGGCGCAAAGCTTCGGTTCGATGAGACCGGTACTTACTTTACGCTGCAGTAACGAGAGGAAATAACCATGGGAGTCAGAACAGCTAACGTACAGCCGGGAAACATCGGCGAGACGCTGACAGGTCTGGCCGAGGTGATTCACGGTCGTCGTGATACATCGCCGCAGGAGAGCTATACCGCGCGTCTGCTGACCGAAGTCGAGGACGAGCTACTCAAGAAGCTTGCCGAGGAGGCGAGCGAGGTCATCATGGCCTGCAAGGACAACGACCACGACCACATTCGCTACGAGGCCGGCGACCTGATCTACCACCTGCTCGTAACGCTCGAGCGCTATGGCATCACCCTCGACGAGCTGGCCGGCGAACTCAACGCCCGCCGCCACTAAGTCAAACCTAAATTAGCTACCCTGGCCCCATGGAAGTTGCGGTGAAATAGGGACTGTTTAAACGCTTCATCAGGCAAAACGGTCCCTATTTCACCGCAACTGATGAAGGGGATGGGTTAGAAGAGGGGCGTGGGCTCCCATTCGCCGGTGGGGTGGGGGATGTCGAAGGTTCGGTAGCCGCATTCGTAGGCGTGGGCCTGGGCTTCGCGGATGTTCCAGCAGATGTCGCAGGCGCGGTGCGCGTCCGAGCCAAAAGTGATCGGCACCTCGGCGTGGGCGAAGCAACGCAACAGACCGGTCGCGGGATAGTAATCGTCGAGGCCCTTGCGCGGCGCGGCGGTCGAAACCTCAACGCGGCGACCCGTGTCGTGGGCGCACTCGGCCATCTGCTCCCAGAGCGGCGTGGGGTCAAAGTCGGGCGCGAAGCCCTCCTTCGAAAAACGCATAACTAGGTCGGGATGGGCCATCACGTCAAAGTTGAGCGAGCTCTCGCAGGCGTGGCACCAGTCGTCGACATAGCGCTCCCATACGCCGCGCACGCTCAGATTTTCCCAGACGTGCAGGTTGGTGTCGTCGTCGATCCAGCCACAGAGCGAATCTGGCGTATCGGGGCGAGCGACATTTTCCGTTCCCGCCGTGCCTGCGGCCCCGGCCATGATATCGCCGGGGTCGCCGATCCAATGTACGCTGCCCAGGCGCACCACGGCGCCATCGGACCAGCGCTCAACCAAGGGCTCGCAGCCTTCGTACCAATCGCATTCAAAACCGTAGATAAAGGTGAGCTCCGGCGCGATTTGCGCGGCGAGCTTGCGGGCGTCCTCAAATGCCAGGCGATGTGCCGGCAGGTCGCCCTCGACAACCTGCACCTCGCAGCTGGCGTCCATACTGGCGGGCAGGGTGAGGTGGTCGGTCGAGGCCATGACCTGACATCCGGCAGCCGCGGCAGCGCGGACGTTCTCCTCAAACGAGGCATGCCCGTCCGAAAACGAGGTGTGGGTATGGCAATCGACCAGCGGACATGCGGACATGGAGACTCCTTTGCATTTGGCGAATCCGCTCCATTGTAATGGCGCGGCCCCCAGCGCACCGAGTGCGTCGGCGCCGTAATCGACTGGAAAGGCTAGGCGGTGCACGCTAGCGCGGCTGCGGCTACTTGCTTCGCTTCGCCGCCCGCTTGGATTGCGCGGTCACCATCGCGTGGCGTATGGCGGTGATGGGGCGATAGCGGATCATACGCGGGCCCGACCAGCGCATGACCTCGCGGATCTTCTCGCGCATGGCAGGCCGATAACAATGCGAGGGGCAGGCCGAGCAAAATGTCTTGGTGCCCATATGCGGGCAGCGTTCAATGCGTGCGACAGCGTATTCTCGCAGCTCGGCGCATTCGGGGCAGAGGGTGATGGCCCGAAATCCAAGCTTCACGCGCGCGGGCGCATCGCCGCTGGCAGCCTGCTCGCCCACACGCCCGCGGCCATGATGCCCGCGACACCACAGCGCGATCATCTGCGACACCATCTGGGCCTCGCGCGCACGCTTGCCCGCCAGCTCCGGCGTGTCGGCCGGGCGCGCCATTAGCTGAGCCTCCCGTGTTCGACCGAAAGCGAGCGATCGGCAAACGCGCAGGTGCTGGCACGGTGGCTCACCAGCACGATGGTCTTGCCGCGGCGCTTGAGCTCGTCGACTGCCTGCATCACGGCTGCCTCGTTGAGGGCATCGAGCGCGCTCGTGGGTTCGTCGAGCAAAATGAAGGGCGCGTCGTTGAGGAAGATGCGCGCGAGGCCGATGCGCTGACGCTCGCCGCCCGAGAGCGAGTCGCCCAGCTCAGCGACGGGGG
>CABRLT010000242.1 GCA_902471785.1 uncultured Collinsella sp. | reverse complement strand
GACGACGAGCAGGAGTTCGAGAAGTTCGACGAGTTCGTCCATACGCTCTCCCCCGATGATTTCTAAATGCGGGGCGGCCAGGTTGCGGAGCGTTCGCTGATGGCCGGCGGCATGTCTGCCGAGGCGGCGGCTATCGCGCGTGAAGCCCAGATGCGCTCGGAGGCATCCGAGGCGGCTCGCATTGCCTATGTGACGCAGGCCCGCACGCTTCGCGAACGCCGCGGCTCGTTTATCAAGATGGTTGTCATCTCCGCCCTTGTCGCGGCAATCTGTTCGCGCCTTCGTGGTACAGTTGGTGCGCTTGGGTTTTCGATCTCTACGGGCCTGGTGATCTGGGGTGTGGTCGACGCGGTAATGCTGACCAGTCAGATCAAGGCGCTCGACAAGCGCGCGATGGATATGATGCGCGCCCGCGACGCTGCCGCCAAGATCGCCGCCGAGGCACAGGAACTGTAACGACGCCGGACTCGATGGGAAGGTCTAAAGATGGCACAGGATATGCAGGACGCCGGTAACGTCTCCGCCGAGCTCGACGCCATGGTGTGTGACCTGATTGGTGCGTTCTTGGACGACCTTGCCGCCGGCGAGAATCCGGGCGTAGTTGTGGCGATTGAGGACGCTGCTTCCAACCGATATCTGGCGGCGCTCGACGAGGACGGCGAAGAGGCGTGCCTCGAGGCGGCCACCAACTTTATCTCCGAACACAAGATGGGTCTTAAGGACGAGGGCCTGGGCCGTATCGCCCGATATGCCATCGGCTACACCGGCTGCGTCGAGGTTGACGGCGGCTATCACGATGCTCTGCTCGTTAGCTTCTTCGAAACCACGCTCGAGAGCGGTTTTTCGGCATATGTGCTGTATGAGGGCATGGGCGCCGGCGATGGTTTTATGTGGAGCGACCCTGAACCTGCAGGTGAGGAAACCCCTCTCATCTAAAATCGCTAAAATAAACGAGTTTTCGGTAAAAGGCTCAATATTCCCGCCGAGTGTTGCATTGCTGGGCGGGTCGCATACGCGTGCCGGTTGTATATAGATAGAAGATAGGGGAACTACATGCGCGTAGACAATCTGAGGAACATCGCCATCATCGCTCACGTCGACCACGGCAAGACGACGATGGTCGACAAGCTCCTGCGTGCCACGGACGCCTTCCGTGCCAACCAGCAGGTCGAGGACCGCGTCCTGGATTCCAACGACCAGGAGCGCGAGCGCGGCATTACGATTCTCGCCAAGAACATCTCTATCGAGTACAAGGACGTCAAGATCAACGTCATCGACACCCCGGGCCACGCCGACTTCGGCGGCGAGGTCGAGCGCGTGCTGCGTATGGCCGACGGCGCCCTGCTGCTGGTGGACGCCTTTGAGGGCCCCATGCCCCAGACCCGCTTCGTGCTGCGCCACGCTATCGACACCGGCCTTAAGATCATGATCGTCATCAACAAGATCGACCGTCCGGGTGCTAACCCCGAGAAGGCCTACAACGACTGCCTGGACCTCATGGCCGACCTGGGCGCCACCGACGACCAGCTTGAGTTCGCCATGGAGCACGTGGTCTACGCCAGCGCCATGAATGGCTTTGCCCGCCTTGACCCCAACGACGGCAATATGGACATGTACCCGCTGCTCGATATGATCATCGACGACATGCCCGCGCCCGAGGTTGACGAGAACGCCCCGCTGGCTATGCAGTGCGTGACCATCGACCACTCCAACTTCGTTGGCCGCATCGGCATCGGTCGCGTGTACTCCGGCACCATCCATCAGGGCGACCAGATTCTGGTTGTGAAGAACGACGGCTCCAGCGCCACCGCCACCGTCAAGCAGCTCTTTACCTTCGACTACCTGGGCCGTACCGAGTGCCAGGAAGTCGGCGCCGGCGATATCGCTGCCGTCGTGGGTATTGACCGCACCGATATCGGCGATGTCTACACCGATCCTGAGAACCCCGTCGAGCTCGAGCCCATCGAGATCGACCCGCCGACCCTGTCCATCGTCTTTGAGGCTTCGACCTCCCCGCTCGTCGGCCGCGATGGCGACATCGTGGGCGCCCGTCAGCTCAAGGAGCGCCTGTTCAACGAGGCCGAGAACAACGTGACCATGAAGATCGAGGAGCTCGAGGATAAGAGCGGCGTTGAGGTCTCGGGCCGCGGCATTCTGCACCTGTCCGTTCTGATGGAGTCCATGCGCCGCGAGGGCTTTGAGTTCCAGGTCGGCCGTCCCCGCGTTCTGTTTAAGAAGGACGAGAACGGCAACAAGATGGAGCCTGTCGAGCAGGCCGTCGTCGAGTGCCCTGACGAGTATTCGGGCAAGGTCGTTGAGGTCTTCGGCACCTCCGGCGGCATCATGACGAGCATGGATACCTCGGGTATCGTGACGCACCTCGAGTTTAAGATCCCGACCCGCGGCATCATGGGTCTTAAGAACCGCATCATGAACGTCACTCACGGCGAGGGCGTGTTCTACCACACCTTCCTGGAGTACGGCCCCTATGCCGGCGAGATCGGCAACCGCCAGAACGGCGCCATGATCTCCATGACCACCGAGAAAGCCGTTGCCTACGCTCTGGGCACGCTGCAGGAGCGCGGCCAGCTGTTTGTTGAGCCGGGTACCGAGTGCTACGAGGGCATGATCGTGGGCGAGCGCAGCAAGGCCGGCGACATGGTCGTCAATATCGCCCGTACCAAGAACCTGGGCAACCAGCGTTCCTCGACCTCCGATATCTCCGTCCAGCTGGTGCCGCCCCGCACCTTCTCGCTGGAGGAGGCGCTGGAGTACATCGCCGACGACGAGCTGGTGGAGATCACTCCCAAGAACATCCGCCTGCGCAAGCGTCTGCTCAA
>CABRLT010000241.1 GCA_902471785.1 uncultured Collinsella sp. | reverse complement strand
GTAGTGCAAGCCGATAATTCAAGAATTCAATAAGCAGCGGTGTGAGAGAGCGCCGCATTATACGTAACTAGGAGCGTGGTTACACAATGCAGGAGGCATGGGAAGGCTTCAAGGAAGGCATCTGGACGGGAGAGGTTGACGTCCGAGACTTCATCCAGAAGAACTACACCCCCTACGAGGGCGACGAGTCGTTCCTCGCCGGCCCGACCGAGCGTACCAAGGAGCTGTGGGGCGAGGTTCTCGACCTGCTGCTTAAGGAGCGCGAGCAGGGCGGTGTCCTCGATATGGACACCAAGACCGTCACGGGTATCGTGAGCCACCCCGCTGGCTACATCGATAACGCCCACCGCGAGAAGGAGACCATCGTCGGCCTCCAGACCGACAAGCCGCTCAAGCGCGCGCTGCACGTCAACGGTGGTATCCGCATCGCTTGTCAGGCTGCCAGCCAGCACGGCTATAAGGTCGACGAGAACGTTGTCGAGCGCTACACCTTCGAGCGTAAGACCCACAACGCTGGCGTCTTCGATGTTTACACTCCCGAGATGCGTGCTTGCCGCTCGGCTCACATCATCACCGGTCTGCCCGATGGCTATGGCCGCGGCCGCATCATCGGCGACTACCGTCGTGTTGCCCTGTACGGCGTCGACTACCTGATCAAGGACAAGGAGGCCCAGAAGGCTTCCACCCCGACGGTCATGACCGCCGACAACATCCGCGATCGTGAGGAGCTGCAGGAGCAGATCCGCGCCCTCGGCGAGCTCAAGATGATGGCCGAGACCTATGGTTTCGACATTTCCAACCCTGCTACCAACACGCAGGAGGCCATCCAGTGGATGTACTTCGCCTACCTTGCTGCCGTCAAGGAGCAGAACGGCGCCGCTATGTCCATCGGCCGTACCTCTACGTTCATCGACATCTACGCTGAGCGCGACCTTGCCAACGGTACCTTCACCGAGGAGCAGATCCAGGAGTTCGTGGATCACTTCATCATGAAGCTCCGCATGGTCAAGTTTGCCCGTACCCCCGAGTACCAGGCCCTGTTTACTGGCGATCCGCAGTGGGTCACCGAGTCCATCGGCGGCATGGGTGTTGACGGCCGTACGCTCGTTACCAAGATGAGCTACCGCTACCTGCACACGCTCGAGAACATGGGCACCAGCCCCGAGCCCAACATGACCGTTCTGTGGTCGACCCGTCTGCCCGAGAACTTCAAGAAGTTCTGCGCCAAGACTTCTGTCGCCAGCTCCTCGATCCAGTACGAGAACGACGACCTCATGCGCGTTTACCACGGCGACGACTACGGCATCGCCTGCTGCGTGTCCTCCATGCGCATTGGCAAGGAGATGCAGTTCTTCGGCGCCCGTGCCAACCTGGCCAAGTGCCTGCTGTACGCACTCAACGGCGGTGTTGACGAGGTCTCCAAGAAGCAGGTCGGCCCCAAGTATCGCGCCGTCGAGGGCGATACGCTCGATTACGACGACGTTGTGGCCAAGTACAACGACATGATGAAGTGGCTCGCTGGCGTGTACGTCAACTCGCTGAACATCATTCACTACATGCACGACAAGTACTGCTACGAGCGCATCCAGATGGCTCTGCACGACAAGCACGTGCACCGCTGGTTCGCTACGGGCATCGCTGGCCTTTCCGTCGTGGCTGACTCCCTGTCCGCCATCAAGTACGCCAAGGTCCACCCCGTCCGCGACGAGAATGGCATCATCGTCGACTTCGAGACCGAGGGTGAGTTCCCCAAGTACGGTAACGACGACGACCGCGTCGACCAGATCGCTCACGACGTTGTGCACCAGTTCATGGAGTACATCCGCATGAACGACACCTACCGCAACTCCGTGCCCACGACCTCGGTTCTGACCATTACCTCCAACGTCGTGTACGGTAAGAAGACCGGCTCCACGCCCGACGGCCGCAAGGCTGGCCAGCCGTTCGCCCCGGGTGCTAACCCCATGCACAAGCGCGATAGCCACGGCGCCATCGCTTCGCTGTCTTCGGTTTCCAAGCTCCCGTTCCGCGATGCTCAGGACGGCATCTCCAACACCTTCTCCATCATCCCGGGTGCGCTCGGCAAGGAGGACCAGGTGTTCTTTGGCGATATCGACCTTGATCAGCTGGGCGAGTAACTATTGTTAGTGCTATACTAACAATAACGATTACTGATTAGTGCGCCGGTTTCGGCCGGCGCCTATTAATCGAAGGAGACACATTATGAAGGTTTCTGAAGTTTCCGAGACCCAGGCCGATAACCTGGTCCACATGCTCGACGCTTACGCCGAGAAGGGTGGCCACCACCTGAACATCAACGTCTTCAACCGTGAGACGCTGCTCGACGCTCAGGCTCACCCCGAGAAGTACCCGCAGCTGACCATCCGCGTTTCCGGCTATGCCGTGAACTTCCACACGCTCACCAAGGAGCAGCAGGACGAGGTCATTGCGCGTACCTTCCACGACAAGTTCTAAAGGGACTCAATTCCCGCAGGATCGCCGGGGCTGTTTGGGCTACTGCGGCGAGCCTCTTTGCGTCCTGACGGAATGTTTTGGGAGGTAGCCCAAACAGCCCCGGCTGGGGTCCTTTGGAGTCACCCTTTAGGCGGAACTCTCCTAATTATTTGGATGAGTCGTTTACTTACTTGTACTGTTACCGTCTTCCCGCTCTTGTTGGGGTATGCTTTGTTCGTATGTAAACGTATGACATGTTGATGGGGGAGGGTGCTATGGCTCGCGAGAGTGCTCGTTCTAAGGATACGGCTAAGCCTGGCATCAAGGAAGTTGCGGCGGTGGCGGGGGTTTCGCCTACTACGGTATCTCGCGTGCTTAATAATCGCGGCTA
>CABRLT010000240.1 GCA_902471785.1 uncultured Collinsella sp. | reverse complement strand
GGTGGCGTCAAAACCGCTATGTCATTCCACTCATTCATACGACCATGGTTCCCCAAAAAAGCCCACTCGATGCATTCGTTTCCCCAACCGTACGGATTCAGCCCGTCCAGCGTCGTCTATGAACGACCCCGTAAAAACTCAAGGGACACCAATGCAATGTCATCGTCCAGCGCCGATTCGGTAAATCGGTCGAGCTCGCCCAAGACCTTGCCGCAGATTCCCGATACGCCCTCACCCGAGACAGAGAGCAGAAGGTCACGAAGGCGCTGCTCGCCAAAGAAAGCACCCGAGCGGTCACGTGCTTCGATTGTTCCGTCGGTGTACATAAATAGCATGTCACCAGGAGCGAACGTAAACACGCCTGTCTCGTACACCATGCTCTCAAAGGCACCGATTACCCCCGACTGGCATCCAAGTAGCTCGACCTCTCCCCCACGAGCCTCGCCGCCACCCAGTGGCATCGACTCTGGCCTGATGACCATGGTCGGAGGATGGCCCGCCGAACAATACGTTGCGCGTCCGGCTTTCAGGTCAATCTTGGCGATAAAGGCTGTCACGAACGTCTCGACCCTCGAAAAGCCCATGAGCATACTGTTAAGGGAGCGTGCCATGCGGGCCGGTCCAGCGCCCTCCCACGCATATGCCGTCAGGGCCGTCTTGACGAGCGCGGACATCGATGCGGCCTCAATGCCTTTGCCAGACACATCACCCAGAATCATGACGGCGCAGTCGTCGGGAAGACGGATGAGCGTATAGAAATCGCCGCCGACCAACGCCGAGTTCGTGGCCGACAGGTACACCGAATCGGTTGCGATACCCGGAACATCCCCCAGGGAATTTCTCATGCCGATCTGAAGGGTCTGAGCGATATGGCGCTCCTCGCGCTTTTGAGATTCGCCTTCGTAGATCAGTTCAAAGTCATGCGCCAAGTGCACCAAGTAGTCATATTCAAGGTCATCAATCGGCTCTTGGCTGCCATCACGAAGCAGCAGCGCGCGCGTCGTCGGGCCCTTCGCAACAGAAGCAGGAACAATCGCGTCGTTACTGTGCTTGCCATCACCCTCAGAGCGCGGGTGGTGCCCCGCCTCGATGCCAGAGTCGACGTAGAGGCCCTGGCAAGGCAGACCATGCGCCCTAAGCCAGCCTCCCATAGGCATCGATTCGTCAACGCGAGTTATACGGACGTGTTTAAGGTCCTCGGCACTCGTGCCGCCCAAAACAGAGGCCTCAAAGCCATCAGGGCCAGCTCCCAGACGTGCCGCCGGCGCCGTCGTAGAAAAGAAAAGCTTCTCGGGATCGTCCGGCAAAGCAACGCGACTGCCGCCTTCAAAATCTATGACGTAGGCGTCCAGACTGGCGTCATACTCAACAGGGCAAAAATGGCAGTTGAGCATATTGCAGATCTCGGACGATACCACCTGGGTAGCCGCGGCGGAATCGTCTAGAAAGGTAAACAGCTCATCGCGCAAGACATTGAGCGAGCGGCCAAGCTCGGCCGTGCGACGAGAGCGAAGGCTCGATGCCATGCCGACCAGCTGGATAGACAGGTAATCGCAAATGACCTCGAGTACATTAACGTCATAGGCGAGCGGTGCCTGGGGGCGTTTCCAACCAACTTCCAGCACGCCAAGGATCTGCGTACCGTAAAAAACGGGAAGACAGATCTCACTGCGGTACGGAGGCATATCCTGCATGCGCAACAGATGCTTAGAACGATTGTCCAAATCCATAAACATGCCCGAGGCGACACGATCGCCCTCAAGATCCTGCTGAATCGACAAGCGGCAAGCGCGCGACTCGCGAAGCACATACGTCGGAATGCCCGCACCATACGGCAAAAACTCGGGCAGATAGCTATCCTCAAGCTCCTTAGAAACACCGCGGAGCTTAAAGCCGCCGCTCTCCGAAAAATAAATCGCAGCTCCAGAAGCATCGAGCGTTCCGACAAGCTGGTTTAAAACGGTATCAAGCAGGCTGGGTAACTCATCGGAGCCCACGGTGCTCATAATGACCGAAAGCGTGCCAGAGAGACGCTTGTTCGCCACTCTAAGCTCCGATAACGCACGCTTGAGTTGACGGTCGTGAGAATACTGTTCCTCGATACTGTGAAGTGCCACCAGGACACGTGGCGCACGGCGTCCAAAGATACGCGGAGGCGTAACGGAACCCGCGCGAACCAAGACGGGGATAAAGGAGCCGTCACTCAGCTTGAGCATCAGTTCACTCTCGGACCCATCAGTTTCAAATGGCAGACGATGTTCCGTCGCACGTTCAAAAGCGGACGAGTACAGGACATCTTTAACATCTCCACCGATGACATCGGCGCGTTCCTCGCACATCAAACCAAGTAAGCGATTATTCACATGCAGAATGGTTCCATCGAGCTCGCAGATGATGACAGCATCGCTCGTGATCTCGACTAGTTGGGCAACGTCTGCCCACTCGTTGCGTTCAAGCGTTTCCATCGTGGACCCCACCGTCTATCGGTAACAAAAAAGCCTCCGAAGAGGCTTCTCAAATGCGATGGTGTCGGAGGCGGGACTTGAACCCGCATGACCAAAAAGCGGTCACTAGCACCTCAAGCTAGCGCGTCTGCCAATTCCGCCACTCCGACATGCTATGTTGTTGATTTGCGGTTCCTTTTGTTGGACCCGCGCGTTCAACGAGGAAGATAATAACCTATGATTCGAGAACTGTGCAAGCACTTTTTTCAAAAAAGTTTACGAATTTGTAAATACGCATGTAGATTGACCTGTTCGGGCAGGAATGAGGTTGCTTTCCAACGCGTCCTCGGGCATGCGGCATTATTTTGATTCGCGCTTCGCGCTACAAAACAATGCCGCCC
>CABRLT010000239.1 GCA_902471785.1 uncultured Collinsella sp. | reverse complement strand
AGCTTTCGCAAAAGCTCGAGGGCCTCAAACGCGGCGACTTGGTGCGCGTCACCTATTACGATACGTACGGCTATCGTAGCCGCACGGGCATTCTCGACGAAGCGTTACCCGCATTCAAGCTGCTCAAACTCAGGGATATCGCCATCAACTTCGACGATATCCAGGACATTGAGCTACGCGGACGAGCCTAGCGACGAGAACGCTTGCGCAAGACGAGAGCAATGCCAAGCACTGCGGCAGCTGCAACCAGCAATCCCAAGACCAGCGTGAGGGTCGAGTCGCCAGCGCGAGGCAGCGAGCCGTCCTTCGGAGTCTTCTTAGCGGTCGTCGTGACGGTGGTCGTGGTGCTGCTCGACTGGTCGTTGCCACCCGTCTGGCTGCCGCCAGGCTGATCGCCGCCACCCGGCTGCGAAGGATCGGTGGGTTCCGTCGGATCCGGAGTACCGGGATCAACCGGATTCTCCGAATTCTCCTTGCGCTGGATCCAGACCTGGCAACCATAGAACGGGTTGGCGGTACCAAGGCACAGACCCTGGTTGGTCACCGCAAAGGTGCGCAGACCATGGTTATACGGATCGTTAAAGCCATTGGTCGTCAGCGTCGTAAAGTTCACGCCGTCCTCGGTCACATACATATCAAAGCCGCGCTCGGCATCGCGCAGGTAACACATGCACGTAAGGACACTCTGCAACTTCTTGAGGTTCTCCTCGCTCAGCAGCTTATCGAGCGCATCCTGAATATCGCTCGGCAGCTCGGTGCCATAGGCATCCTCGTACTGCTGCTTAAGGCTCTCATAGCTATCGAGCATGTCCTGATACTGGTCGGCAAAGGACTTGAAGTACGCGATCTCGCCATCGATCTTCTGGACATAAGCGGCGTCGTCCTCAAAGTCCTGGGGCATCGTCGCGGCCTGATCGCAAAGACCGCCCGCGGCATCCTCCAGCGCATCGCTCAGATCGCCAAAGCCCTTAGCAACCTCGGTCTTCTCGTCATCGACATCGACGGCCTTGTTTGAATCATCAACCTCAGCAGCTTCGTTCGAATCATCGACCTCGACGGCCTCGTTTGAATCATCGTCCGCAAGCGTGTTCACGGGAACGATGGGGTCGTCAGGCGATTTCTTGTCGAGCAGGTGATTGAGCAGGTCCCTAAGGCGCTGAACCTGAGAGTCCCACTCCTCGGGCGTCATATCGATAATGTCGCCATTGGAGAACTGGCCGATCGGCTCAAGCAGGCTCGCGGTATCAAAGGTACCGATATACAGCTTGCCGTCGAACTTCTGCATGCGCCAAATGTACTGGTTCTCGTTTCGGCCAAAGCCCGAAGTCAGGCCGGAAATACCGCCCTCGGGGAACATGTCGGTGCGATCGCCAACGACGAGCTCCATGTTCTCGTCCTTGTCCATGCGATAGATGTTAACCGACTGCTCAAGATTGGCATTCACAAACGAGCAGTCAACGCCACCCATGCTGCTCTTGCCGCCCTCTTCGGTGTTGGATTTGTTGAACAGGATGCGCTCGAGGGCAATCTCCTCGTCGTTGTATTCACCGATATAGAGGTAGTCGTTGTAGACGATGAGGTTGGCAGCGCCAGAACGGGTACGGGCAGGATCGATGCCAAAGCAGTACTTTGCACCGTCCGTCTTCTGATCGCCGACAATGGGAGTCCACGAATAGCTGCCGTCGGCATTCTTGTCGCCACGGACCATGGCAAACGACTGCATGGAATTATCATCGGGAGCGTTCTCGGGCGTACCGGTGCAGATGGTCGCATAGAGATGGCCATTGTACGAGACCATATCCCAAATGGCGCCGCCGTAGATGCTGTCCTGATAGCGAATCGCCGGATAGCCAAACAGCGTCTCCGAGTTGGCAATCTCGGTGAAGCTGTCCTGGCCCTTCGAGGGGTCAGACGACGTCAGGATTGTCGACACAAAATTACCGTTCGCGTCTTTACCCACATTACTGATGACGAGCTGGCCATCATGGACGCACATGCCGCGGATACCGGTAGAAATGCCCTGCTTGTAGGCAGCACCGTAATCCTGCATGCTCGAAAGGCCCTGATAGACAACTTTGTACTCATCCGTCTTAGGATCGATCTCGTATACAGCAGGCAGGCCGCCTTTGCCGTCATTGGTCCTGACGCTGCCGCAGAAATAGAGCTTACCCTTATAGCTCACGGCATTGCGGAACAAAGGAGCGACGCCGTTGAGCGATTCAGAGAGTAGCAGCTTGGTCTCACCGGTCTTGGTATTGATCTTGACCAAGATGCCGCCGCTGTCCTTGTCGGCCGTGCCGTCCTCCTTCTGCTGTCCATAGAAGAAGGTACCGTTAAACATGGCCTCCAGCGTCAGGCGCATGGTTTCGACATCAAAGGAATCGCCCAGCGTGCTGTTCATGAGCGTCAGCGTGTTGCCCATCGCCGCATAGCAGGTGCCCACATAAAGCCAGTCACCATAGCTCGCAGCCGCCCAAGTGTA
This sequence comes from uncultured Collinsella sp., assembly GCA_902471785.1. Classification (GTDB taxonomy): domain Bacteria; phylum Actinomycetota; class Coriobacteriia; order Coriobacteriales; family Coriobacteriaceae; genus Collinsella. The sequence goes on along the minus strand of CABRLT010000239.1, from coordinate 374 downwards.
GCTCTGGCCGCGATCGCCTTCGTTGTTGGCCGTATTACCATCGGCGCCCGGAACGGCAACGGCACCGTTACCCTGGTAGTCGACGATGCCATCCGGCTGCGACGTTCCTACCGTAGGATGCGAGAGCTTCTCAAAGGAATACCCATTTCCCGCATTGTAGGTAACGGCACCCGATGCGTCTTCGGCGTGCGCCGGCAGCGGCGATACCAAGATAGCGGCAAGCGCTGCCACCAAGCCAAGTGTTCCCACTCGTCTCATAAGGTTATAGCCTCCCCTGTCCTAAAGCCCAGTATTAGCATTCTTCATTTCTGTCCACGGTTAATTCCTTGATTATCGACTTTATCCGAACACCTCCCACATTCATCCGCACATGT
>CABRLT010000238.1 GCA_902471785.1 uncultured Collinsella sp. | reverse complement strand
AGCCGCAACGCGGCGAGGACGTGCCCGTGGAAACCCCGCAGGCCCCGCGGCCGGTGGGAGCAACGCTACTTCACGACCAAGATGTCGCAGTCCGTGTTGCGCAGCAGGAACGTCGAAATCGAGCCCAGTAGCGCGTACTTAATTGAGGACAGGCCGCGGGCGCCGCAGAGCACCAGATCGGGCTTGACCACGTCGAGCATCTCATCCTTGAGCGTCTCACGAATGCGGCCGGTGCGAATCATGACCTCGACCTCGGGAATGTCGGGATTGGCCTTGGCCTCCTCGAGCTGCTTGGCGATGGAGTTGTTAAAGGCCTCCTCCAAGCCGTTGACCAGGTCGACCGGATAGGAACCGGCGCTCTCGAGCGCGGTGGAGTCGATGACGTGGCCGATGATCAGCTTAGCGCCGTTGTTCGCGGCGACCTTGATGGCGCGTGCGAGCACAAAATCCTGCTGCTCAGTACCGTCGAGTGAAACAAATACCTTGGTGTAGCCCTCGTTCATGGTTTCCTCCTTGGTCTATCGCACGGGCGTGGGGCTCGTGCGTCGGGCGGGCGCGGGCGCGTTGGCCGCCGGACACTTTATCTTGTTGCAGTTATACCCAAGGATTTCGGTTTGACCGCTCGCAATTCTGTGAACGGGCGAGTTTTTTGGTAAGGGTAGGCGCAGGTGCGCCGCCAACGGTTGATAATGGGACATCGCCCGCACCGTCCGCAGAACAATATCGGCGGGTGTCTAACGAGGGGGTCCCTTTGGATATCATCGAGCTTCTAAAATCTGCCTTCATGGGCCTGGTCGAGGGCATCACCGAATGGCTGCCTGTTTCGTCGACCGGTCACATGATCTTGGTGGACGAGTTCGTCAAGATGAACGTGAGCGAGACGTTCTGGAATATGTTCCTGGTCGTGATTCAGCTTGGCGCCATTTTGGCTGTCTGCGTCCTGTTCTTCTACGACCTTAACCCGTTTTCTCCCAGCAAGGGCAAGGAGGGCCGTCGCGACACCTGGGTGCTGTGGGGCAAGATCGTGCTCGGCTGCATTCCCGCCGCGGCGATCGGCCTGCCGCTCAACGACTGGATGGAGGAGCATTTCTACAATGCTCCCGTCGTGGCGCTGGCGCTCATTGTGTACGGCGTACTGTTTATCGTGATTGAGAACTGGCGCGCGAGCAAGCGCGAGGAAATGGCCGTTGCCGGTTCGTTTGGTTCGCGTGCTGTGGTGTCGGGTGGACGTCCCGCCGGTGCGCACTTTGCGGCGCCCGCCGCGGCTACCGCTGAGGATGAGGACGATAACGATAGCCTGGACTTTGGCTCCATCGCCACGCTCGAGGACTTGAGCTGGAAGACTGCGCTGGGTATCGGCTGCTTCCAGGTGCTTTCGCTGGTGCCTGGTACGTCTCGCTCCGGTTCTACCATCATCGGCGGCCTGCTTTTGGGCTGCACGCGTTCGGTGGCGTCCAAGTTTACGTTCTTCCTGGCCATCCCTGTCATGTTTGGCGCGAGTGCGCTCAAGCTGGTCAAGTACTTCATCAAGGGCGGCACGTTCGGCGCCAACGAGGTCGCTATCCTGGGCGTGGGCTGCGTTGTGGCCTTTGTGGTTTCGCTCATCGCCATCAAGTGGCTCATGGGCTTCGTCCGCCGTCACGACTTTAAGTGCTTCGGTGTTTACCGCATCATCCTGGGCATCGTAGTGATCGCATACTTCTTCGTTCTGGAGCCGATGCTCGGCCTCTAGCTTAGTCGACGCAGCGCGGCGGCCAGGGCGACAACTTATCATTCAAAGAGGGTGGCATGACCAAAAGGTCTATGCCGCCCTCTTTTCATGCCAATTTGTTCGCCCTGGCCGCCGCTCGCTACCGTTGCCGTGACATCGGTGGCTCCGTGATTGGTGCATTGGGGTCAGGTTACTTTGCACCAGCTTGGTGCAGACAAACCTGACACCTTTGCACCAAACCCGCTGGGGCGGGCCTGACGATCGCGCACGGAGTCGTGGTGTGATTTGCGTCGGTGTCCGCGCGGCTCGGTATACTGGTACGGCTCAAACTATGGCGCTGCCCGCAGGCGCGCCGTCCGTCAGATGAGGAGTCGCCCATGACCCAGCCCCTGCCCTGGGAAAAGAACACTGCCGCACCCGTGCCACCCGCGCCGGAACCCGTGCCGCTCGATGCGTACACCGCCCCCGCCGCGCCGGAACCCGAGCTCGTTCCGCTCGACATCTACGACGCCCCGGCTCCGGCGCCCAAGCCCGCCAAGCCGCTCGTCGATATCGATAGCCTGAACCCCGCCCAGCGCGAGGCGGTCCTGACCACTGAGGGCCCACTGCTGGTCCTTGCCGGTGCTGGCTCGGGCAAGACCCGCGTTCTGACCTTCCGCATCGCGCATATGCTTGGCGACCTGGGCGTTAAGCCCTGGCAGGTCCTAGCCATCACGTTTACCAACAAGGCCGCGGCCGAGATGTGCGAGCGTCTGGCAGCGCTCATTCCCACCGGTACCCGCGGCATGTGGGTGTGCACCTTCCACGCCATGTGCGTGCGCATGCTGCGCGAGGACGCCGACCTGCTGGGCTACACCGGTCAGTTCACCATCTACGACGACGATGACTCAAAGCGCATGGTGCGCGACATTATGCAGGCGCTCGGCATCGAGCAAAAGCAGTTCCCCATCAACATGATCCGCAGCAAGATCAGCTCGGCTAAAAACGCCATGATCGGGCCCGAGGACATGCTCAAATCCGCCGACAGCCCCAACGACAAAAAGGCCGCGCAGGTCTACCTAGAGCTGGAGCGCCGACTGCGCGCCGCCAACGCGATGGACTTTGACGACCTGCTCGTGCGCGCGCTCGAGCTGCTGCGCACCCGCC
>CABRLT010000237.1 GCA_902471785.1 uncultured Collinsella sp. | reverse complement strand
ATAAGCGCGACCTGGCCAAGCGTCGCCTGCTGCCGTTTTACCAGCGGGTAAAGCGTGAGGAGCCGGCTCGTTGGGCTGGGTGGAATGTCGATGCCGAGCTGGAACGTCAACTGCTGCAGGTGCTGCGTATGAAGCCGCGCCGAACGGCTTCGGGCGTGGCGACCATTACCGTCATCACCAAGCCGTGGCCGTGCTCGGGCGATTGCCTGTTTTGCCCCAACGACCTGCGTATGCCTAAAAGCTATCTGCATGCCGAGCCCGCGTGCGCCCGTGCGGAGCAAAATTGCTTCGATCCATATCTGCAGGTGAGCGCCCGTTTGACGGCGCTTTCGCAGATGGGGCATGCGACCGATAAGATCGAGCTCATTGTGCTTGGCGGTACCTGGAGCGACTATCCGGAAGGCTATCAGACATGGTTTATGTCGGAGCTTTTCCGTGCGCTCAATGACGATGCCGTCGCCGGCGTGGCGGTAAACCCCATGTTGGCGCGTCCGGGCATCAGTCGTGCCGAGGCGGGGCGCCTGCTCGATGACGCTCCCGCCGATGCCCTGCCGCCGGTGGTAGCGGAGCGCCGCGAGCGCTATCGGGCTGCCGGCATTGCGACAGACGAGGTCGAGCTTGCTGCCGGCGTTGCCGACGAGCAAGGGCGTGTGGATGCTGCCGTGGGCGGCTATAACCGCGCGGTGCGTCGTCTGTACGGTTCCGGTACGCCGTGGGGCGAGGTTGCCGAGTGGCAAACGGCAACGATGGAGGAGCTCGAGCGTCAGCAGCGCATCAACGAGACGGCGAAGCATCGTGTGGTGGGGCTCGTTATCGAGACACGCCCCGATGCCGTAACACCGCAAGCCCTCGCGCTCATTCGCCTCCTGGGCTGCACCAAGATTCAGATGGGTATCCAGAGCCTCGACCAGCACCTGCTCGACATCAACGAGCGTCGCATTTCGGTGGCTCAGATCGAGCGGGCGTTTTCGCTTGCGCGCCTGTTTGGCTTTAAGATCCACGCGCATTTTATGCTTAACTTGCTGGGCGCCACGCCGGAGGGGGACAAACGCGACTACGAGCGCTTTATGACCGAGGGCGCCTTTATGCCCGACGAGGTCAAGGTCTACCCGTGCGCGCTCATCGAGGGCTCGCGTCTGGTGGGCCGCTATGAGCGCGGCGAGTGGCGCCCCTATACCGAGGACGAGCTGCTCGATGTGCTGGCCGACGACATCGTGGTGACGCCGGCGTTCTGCCGCATCAGTCGCATGATCCGCGACTTTAGCTCCGACGACATCATGGTGGGCAACAAGAAGCCCAACCTGCGCCAGCTCGTTGAGAACCGCCTGGCTGCTCGGGGTGACGGTGAGACAGTGCGTGAGATTCGCTATCGCGAGATCAGCACGGCGGGTGCCGACCTGGACGAGTTGACCCTTGACGAGGAAGTGGCGTACGAGACGCCGGTGACGCACGAGCGCTTTTTGCAGTGGGTGACGCCGCAGGGCAAGATTGCGGGCTTTTTGCGCCTGTCGCTGCCCGACCATTCGTTTGTTGCCGCGCATGCAGACGAGTTGCCGACGACGCCGGACGAGGCGATGATTCGCGAGGTGCACGTGTATGGTATGGCGGCACGTGTGGGCGATCAGGGCCAGGCGGCTCAGCATCATGGGCTGGGGCGGTCGCTGGTGGAGCGGGCATGCGAGATTGCCCGGGATGCGGGTTATGCGCGTATCAACGTGATTAGCGCGATCGGTACGCGCGAGTACTATCGCCATTTGGGTTTTTATGACCACGGACTCTATCTGCAAAAGGAGCTCTAGATGAACAAGCCAAGTGTTTCTGCTGGCGTCGTTGCCGGCGTTGCCCTGGGAGCTGCGGCGCTTGGAGCAGCCGCCGTCGCTGTTCATGCTGCCTGTCTGCAGGTCGCGAGGACCCGCAATGGACTGGCGCGTGTGAAGCGCGTGCACGATGAGAGCGGCGACGAGGTCCGTGTGCTCGCGCAGGGCGGCGTCTACCAAAGCGCGAGCTATGTCGGCGATCGTTGGGCGGAGCCGGTCTTTGCGTACTATCGTGCATTTGACGATGTGTTTGAAGCCGAGGACGCAATGCGTGATGCTTACGGGCATGGTATCGACCGTATGCTCATGCTGGGCGGCGGCGGGTTTGCCTATCCCAAATTTGCGCTGATGTCGCACGAGGGCTTGCGCATGGACGTTATCGAGTATGACGGAGAGATTACACGCCTGGCGCGCCGCTGGTTCTACCTAGACGAGCTGGAGCGCGCGGCGGGCGATAGCCTGAGGGTGATTACCGCCGAGGCGCGTTCGTATCTGGGTGTGACGAGCGTGGGCCATCGTCGCTACGATGTGGTCGTGAGCGATTGCTTTGGCGGTGCCGAGCCCGTACGCGAGCTGGCGACGGTTGAGGCGTTGCGTTTGGTGCGAGGCAGCCTGAACCCCGGGGGTATCTACGTTGCCAATATCGTGAGTGCAAACGAGGGGAGCGACGTAACGTTCCTGCGCGATTGCGCCGCCACGGCGCTCGAGGTGTTCGCCCACGCCTGGGTGGTCCCATGTGGCGATACGGAGTTCGGCGGCGAGGAAAACTACCTGCTCGTCGCCAGCGACGGCGACTATGTCTTTGCCGAAGCCGTGCCTTTTGACACCGACTTCCTCGGCACCGTCCTTCACGACAAGTAAGTCTCCCCGTCCCAAAAAGACTGGTCTTAGGCGTGGTCGCGCCAGCTGAGGACGCGCTGCTTCATACCCTCGATGTCGAGCACGCCTTCGGCAAAGCCCTTGCGCACGAGCTCTTCGGGGACAAACTCGTCGTAGCGGTCAAAGTAAGGCACCTCGCCGGGATAGACGAGCTCGATGGGGTCGAAGTCCTTTTCGGCCT
>CABRLT010000236.1 GCA_902471785.1 uncultured Collinsella sp. | reverse complement strand
CCGCAGGTCTTACGGTCTGTGGCGGCTTTTTGTTTGCATCGACGGGGTTCAATAATCGCCTCACAAGCTTGTCTCTTCCTCTCGCCGCCTGTATTCATACGTGCGCCGAAAGGTATGCATGGACGGTCGCCCGTGAGGGTAGGGTGGTGGCATAGGACATTTGGAGGGTGAGTCGGCTCGGCTGCCGACCATGCTGCTCCCGGGATGGCACCGACCGCGAACTCTCCCCGTTGGCGTCGCGCATCGCGCGCGACCCTGCAAGGAGGTCATCATGGGTGCTCCCAAGACCGGCAACGTAAGGAACGTGGTGCTCGTAGGCCAAGGCGGGGTGGGCAAGACTTCGCTCGCCGAGGCCATGCTCCACCTTTCCGGCAAGACCGCCCGCCTGGGCGGCCACGACGGCACCAAGCCCACGCTCGACTATGACCCCGAAGAGGTCAAGCGTTCATTCTCCATCTCGACGACCATCGCGCCGATCGACTGGAAGGGCGCGCGCATCAATGTGCTCGATGCCCCGTGCTACCCCGATTTTATCGGCGATGCCTTTGCCGCGATGAGCGTCTGCGAGACGGCTCTGTTTGTGGTCGACGCCGAGGCCGGCCCGCAGCCTACGACGGTTAAGCTCTGGTATGCCGCCGAGGACCTGCGCTTGGCGCGTGCGGTGTTCGTAAACCGCCTGTCGCGCTCCGAGGCCAGCTTTGCGACCACGATGGACCTGCTGCAAGAGCGCTTTGGCACGCGCCTGGGCGCCGTGACCCTTCCCTGGGGCGAGGGCGAGGACTTTGACGGCATCATCGACCTGGTGCGCATGAAGGCGCGCCATTGCAACGGCACCGAAGCCGTTGAGTCGGAGATTCCCGAGGAGTATCGTGCCCAGGCCGAGGAAGCCCATGACCATCTGTGCGAGCTGGTGGCCGAGGCTGACGACGAACTGATGATGAAGTACTTGGAAGGCGAGGAGACGCTGACGCAGGAGGAGCTTGAAGGCCTGCTGTCGAAGGCGATCGCCGAGCGCATCTTTGTGCCGGTCTTTGCGGGCGATTGCATTAAGGAGCAGGGCGTCAACTCGCTGATGGACGACATCGCCACATACTTCCCGGCGCCGACCGACTACGGCGAGATGCCGCTTATCGACGGCGATTCGCTCAAGATTTCAAGCGACGATGATCGTCCGGTGGCGTTTGTGTTTAAGACCCTGGCCGATCCGCAGCAGGGTCGCATCAGCTTTATTAAGGTGCTGACGGGTACGCTTGAGCCGGGCCTTGAGCTGGTCAACGCGCGCACGCGCAAGGGCGACCGTCTGGCTCACCTGTATGTGATGTGCGGCCGCGACATGACCGAGGTCGGTCACGCCTATGCCGGCGACATTATCGTGGCACCCAAGCTGGCGGCCGAGACGGGCGATACGCTCTCGATTACCGGCAAGGTCGAGGCTGCGGCGTTTAAGTTCCCCAACTCGCAGTACCGCATTGCCATCGAGGCCGAGAATCGCGGGGACGAAGAGAAGCTCTACACGTTTATCGAGAAGGCCTGCAAGGCCGATCCGACCATGAGCATCGATCGTGACGAGGAGACCGGCCAGACCATTATCTCCGCCGTGGGTGAGGCGCAGGTTTCGGTGCTGCTCAACCGTTTGGAGGACCGTACCAAGGTCGTGGCCAAGAGCGTGCCGATCCGCATTCCGTATCGCGAGACCATCCGCCGCACGGCGAGCGCCCAGGGCCGCCACAAGAAGCAGACCGGTGGTGCCGGTCAGTACGGCGACTGCTGGCTGCGCGTGGAGCCGCTTATTGGGCCCGACGGCACGAGCGACGGCTACGAGTTTGTGGATGAGGTCGTAGGCGGCCGCATTCCGCGCTCGCTGATTCCCGCCGTGGACAAGGGCGTCCAGGAGACCATGAAGGACGGCATCATTGCCGGCTACCCGCTCACGGGCATTCGCGTGGCTGTGTACGACGGCTCGTATCACAGCGTCGACTCCAACGAAATGGCCTTCCGCGCGGCGGCCCGCATCGGCCTGCGCAAGGCGTGCGCCGACGCCGATCCGGTGGTGCTGGAGCCCATCGAGGAGGTCACGGTGACCATCCCCGAGAGCTATGCCGGCGCCGTGATGGGCGACATCTCCGCCTCGCGCGGCCGCGTGACCGGCATGGAGACCGACGAGCGCGGCGATACCGTGGTCATTGCCCAGGCGCCTCTTGCCGAGCTGACGGATTACTCGACACGCCTGCGTTCCATCACGCGCGGCACGGGCGACTTTACCATGAAGCCGGCTGGCTATGAGCAGGTGCCCTACGACGTTCAGGCCAAGCTGGTCGAGCGCTATGAGGAGGGTCGCGCCAAGTAGCGTGTGATTTTGCCTGCAATGTAGGTGCTGACGAAAGAGCCGCCTTGGGTAACCGGGGCGGCCCTTTTTGGTCCCCGGTGGGTTGCAAATCGGTTCTTGTCGTGGCTTGGGGCTAGTTCCCCGAGGCCTGGTTGCGGCCGGTGACGTAGTCGATCTGCACGTGCGGCTGCAGGTTGTAGCAATATACGTGGAAGCAGAGGGTCTTGCCGTGGTCCTCGACCGATTGCGCCTCAAGGCGCACGCCACGGCAGACAAGTTCCTCTTCGTTATACATGGGCGTGACGCGGTAGAGCACATGGTTGCCCGTGTCGCGGATGTAGCCGAGAATCTGCTCCTCAAACGGCAGCATGCCCGTTTCGTTGAGATAGCGCGTGCCGGTGAGGAGATTTTTGCGGTTGGCGTTTTCGCCGCAGAGCGACCAGGCGATAAGGTGGCAGCGGTTGTAGAGGCTCTGGCCCGGAATAAAGTCGTAGCGCTGCTGATGCCAACCGGCAGGATGGATACGCGAGATATCGCCGCGCTCGCCTTGACCGAGTGATTCGGGGCCCACGCAGGCGA
>CABRLT010000235.1 GCA_902471785.1 uncultured Collinsella sp. | reverse complement strand
GTACAGGCGACCATCCATGGCGCAAAACCCGCTCTGGATCTGCTCTGTGGGATCGTTCACGATCGCGACAAAATCTCGTATATCCTGAGGCATCTCAACACTCAGATACGTTTTATTGACGCGGCAACCGTTGCGCTGGGGAACATCGACCTGCGATTCAAACACATGCACGGTGACATCGATGGCATTCATATGCGTATCAAAGATCTGGAGCTCAGGTGCGCACTGGGGGTCTCCAGCCCAGGTAACCTCATAGCGCCACACCGCGCCGGCGTCTGCCGGCAAATAGCGAATGGCATCGATCTCGTAGCGACCGCAGCATTCGCCACGCTGCGCATCGCGGATAAGCGCGCACAGCGAAGGCTTTGCTTTGTAGTTAATCTTGGATTCCAGCTTGGCCACGCGGCTATCAAGGCGAATGGAGCCCAACCTTTGGCCATCGGATGCAAAAACGACATCCATCGACGAGTCATCCAAAAACGGAAGCACCAAGACAGCGAGCTCGCGCTCGTAATCGGAAACGGAAGGGCAAAGCGCCAGCACACGGCCATGATCGACCGGGAGCACCAGCGACGGCACACAAGAACCGCTCGTCGTCGCATGGGCAAACGCTTGAGAACCCTCCTGCTCAATAAGCGCAGCGACATCCTGACCGGCAAAACGAAGCAGCACAAACAGACGGCCCTGACTGCGGCAAAGTGCCAAACGCTTGATACTCATCTACACTTCTCGCTTTCCCAGGGCGTTCGCCGCCATGCGCTTGCAGGCACCCAGACGCCCAAACCTCAAGACGTCGTAATCGAACATGAGCTTTTTGCACAAACGAGCAGCAGGGGCCTTACCGATAAGTGCCGCGCGCACCATGGCGGCAACCGAAGGAGCACATTGTGCGAGCGCAGCATCGTTGTCCACGGCAGAACCGTTAAGCGCCGCGGCAACGGCAGCAAACACCTTGCCGCAATCCGTACTCAACAGCCTGAGCGCATCGTACAGCACCAGATCGCAGAGGAAGTACGCCAGGTCATCGGCATGCTGAGCATCGAGACCGTCGCGCTGCCAGTCAGCCAGCACCGCAGAGTAAATCTTCACGTGCTCCAGCAGACGCGTCTCGTCGTCGTAGCGCATGGTGTCCATGAGCGAACCCTTGCGCGCCACGCGGTAATCATACAGCTTGTTCGAGATAAGCGCGGTCTTGTGCGAACGACCGTACACGGCAAAATCGAAGACCTGGTCCTCGCCATACTTAACGGTTTCGTCGAACACGATCCCGTTGCCCAGCAAAAACTCACGCTTGCAGGCGGTGCGCCATGCAAACGGGCGAGATGCTTCCTTAAACAGTAGGTCGGAGCTATAGCCTTCAAACGACACATCGCGCGGGCTCAGCACATAGTTAAGCCACGGATACCCCGCCTCAAGCGGATACGGATTCGCGCCAAAGGTCAAAACGTCGCAGTCCTCGCGCTCAAAGGCATCGACGATCACGCGGCATGCATCGGGCGTAAATCGGTCGTCGGAATCCAAAAACGCAACGATAGGCGCCGTGGACGCGGCGATGCCTGCATTACGCGCACTCGACAGGCCGCCGTTCTCCTTATCGACCAGCGTAAAGCGCGCGTCCTTTTCGCAATAGGCAGCCGCAATATCGCGCGAGCCGTCCGGCGAGCCATCGTTGACCAGCACGCCTTCCCAATCGGGCATGTCCTGCGCAAGCAGGGAGTCCAGGCACCAGGCCAGGCACTCCTCCACTTTATAGATGGGAACGACAACGGAAATCTTGGGGGTAGCCATAGTCACTCGCTCCTACTGTGCGGCCGGAACGTCATCGGGGTGCGGGTTGTCGCCGTAGGTGCACTGATACGTCAGCACACGCCAGACCAGCGGCAGGCCGCCAATCTTAAAGTAATGCTTAAACGTATTGAGCTTGCCCGGCTTCTTAAAGTCAAAGCGCGAATCGATATAGGCGCGGGGCGACTTGACCATCAGGCGCAAGTCGGTCTCGCCACGCGGATCAAACAGCGACAGATCAAAGCGACCGGCATCCCAGTCGGCCTTGAGCTCGGACGAGGCTTTCTTCCAAAACTGCTCGCGCAGTTCATCGACCAGGCGCTCATCGTTCCAACGGTACGTATCGACCTTCATGCGCATTAAAATACCCTGAAGCTGAGCCTTAAGCTCGGGGCGTTCATCCAAAAAGCGCTGCATCTCGGCGTATTCGTCGCACACGCAAAATACCTTGTTGGGCGAATTAACGGAGCTCTTCTCGTTGTCTTGGCGATAGCACAAAATGGGGTCCGCGATAAACGCAGCACGCTCGGCGCATGCCCAGACCTTAAAGTTAAAACCCGCATCCTGATACGAGGCACCCGGCGTGGGAAGGAAGCGAATCTGATTGTCGTTGAGGAACGCGCGCCGATAGATAGCCGACCAAATGGAAGGTTTGCGGTAGAAGATGCCCGGGCGATCGACGGGGCGATACGCGGCGCCCGTCATATGCTCGTCGATAATCCCAAACAGCTCACGTCGCTCGCTGGGCGTGGACCAATACAGATAAAAGTCGCCCTTTACCGCATCGGCATGCTCAGCATCGGCCTTGGCGACCAGCTTTTGAAGCGAATCCTCAAACATAAAGTCGTCGGACTCAAGGATGCCCACGTACTCACCGCGCGCCATCTCCAGGCCACGGTTCATCGAGTCGCCGTAGCCGCTGTTGGCCTTGTCGATCATCTTTACACGGGGGTCGTGCTCCATGTACTCGCGGATGATATCCGGCGAGCTATCGGTGGAGCCGTCGTTGATGCAGATGATCTCGATGTCATTGAGCGTCTGCGCCACGGCGGAATCGAGGCACACGCGCAGATAGCGCTCGACATTGCAAATGGGGACAAGCAGCGAAACTTTAGGGGTATCAGAGTTCTGCA